>NZ_JBBYGR010000014.1:0-67535 GCF_038405005.1 Xanthomonas sp. JL1
TGGCGTCAAGGTCGGCATTGCGGTGAGTGCGCGCAAGGGCTTGATCGTGGGCGCGCGCAGTTTTCCCGGCAATCCCTACGACGGCGATACGTTGGCCGAGCAACTGGAACAGGCGCGCGGGCTGCTGCAGGATGTGGATGTGATCCCGCAGGTGGCGATTGTGGATCTGGGGTATCGCGGGCGCGACGTGGAGGGTGTGCAGATCCTGCATCGGGGCAAAGCCAAGACGCTGACACGACGGCAATGGCGCTGGATCAAACGACGGCAAGCAGTTGAGCCGGTGATCGGACATCTGAAACAGGACTGCCGCTTGAATCGCTGCCATCTCAAAGGCGCCCAAGGCGATGCACTGCACGTGCTCGGCTGCGCCGCTGGCGACAACCTGCGGTGGCTGCTGCGCTGGATCGCCTTTTTGCGTGCCTGGTTGCAGGTGGTGCGGGCGCGTTCCTCAACGCGCTCAAGCATCATGTGGCCGGCAAACATGGCATTTGGTGTTTGAGAGGGTTTTTCAGGGGCGACTTATTAGCCGCTCTCAGCCGCTTCCAGCCCAAATCCCGCGCCTTGCGCCAGGGTGTCGAAGCCCGGAAACGACGTCGCCACGTTGGCCACATCGTTGACCCGCACGCTGCCGCTAGACAGTTGGCCGGCAATAGCGAATGCCATCGCAATGCGGTGGTCGCCATGGCTTTCGATCACGCCGCTGCCGATGCTGCCGCCGTGGATGGTGGCACCATCCGGCGTTTCGTCGACCTGCACGCCAAGCGTGCGCAGGCCGGTAGCCATGGCTGCCAGGCGATCAGATTCCTTGACCCGCAATTCGGCAGCGCCGGTGACCACGGTCTGCCCGCTCGCCGCGGTCGCAGCCACGAACAAGGCAGGAAACTCATCGATCATGTCCGGCACCAGCGCTTCGGGAATCTGCGCGCCGCGCAACGGCGCGTAACGCACGCGTAGATCGGCGACCGGCTCGCCGCCATGTTCGGCATGATTCTCTTCGCTGATATCCGCCCCCATCAGGCGCAACGCGGCCAGCAGCCCGGTGCGACGCGGGTTCAAGCCAACCGCCCGCAGCACGACCTCCGAGTCGGGAACGATGCTGGCGGCCACGATAAAGAACGCTGCCGACGAAAAATCCGCAGGGACCGCGATATCGGTCGCGCGCAGACGCTGCCCGCCGCGCAAACGTGCGCTACCCGGCGAAAAATCGATGTCCACGCCGAACGCCGACAACATGCGTTCGCTGTAATCGCGGGTGGGATGCGGCTCGGTTACCGATGTCTCACCTTGCGCATAGAGACCCGCCAGCAGCACCGCAGACTTGACCTGCGCACTGGCAACCGGCGAGACGAAGTCGATGCCATGCAACGCCTGCCCACCGTGCACGCGCAATGGCGGGGTACCGTCGTCCTGCGTGTCGATCCGTGCGCCCATCTGCGCCAGCGGACCGGTCACGCGCCGCATTGGCCGCTTGGACAACGACTCGTCGCCCACCAGCACGCTGTCGAAGCGCTGCGCGGCCAGCAAGCCGGCCAACAGGCGCATGCCGGTGCCGGCATTCCCGCAATCCAGCGCTCCGGTCGGCGGCTGCAGTCCATCCACTCCCACGCCGTGCACGATGCGCTGCGACGCCGACGGCGTCTCGATGCGCACACCGAGCTTGGCGAAGATGGCCGCAGTGGAGCGCGTGTCTTCGCCTTCGAGAAAGCCGTCGATCTGCGAAACGCCGTCGGCAAGCGCGGCGAACATCACCGCGCGGTGCGAGACCGATTTGTCGCCCGGAATGGCCAGGCTGCCCTGCAATGCGGTGCCGCGTCGGGCGATCCAATGGTGCGTGTTGCTACTCATGCATGTGATCCGATGGCGGCGACATCGCCAACGCTGGCGATGCGCTTTGAAGAAGGTTGCGGCGCTGCCATCATCAAGATGGCGGCGCGCCAGCGGTGACTGTCGTATCGAGCGTCGATGCCTAGGGAATGGCCACCGGATACGACCCTAGCACCTTGATCTGTGCCGCATGCGCTTTCAGTTCGGCCAGCGCCTGCTTCATCGCATCGTCTTCGACATGGCCGACCAGATCGATGAAGAAGCCGTACTCCCACTTGTCCTGATGCGAGGGCCGCGACTCGATGCGGTTCATGCTGATGCCGTGGCGCGCGAACGGGCTGAGCACGTCGAACAACGCGCCCGGCTTGTCGTGAATAAATACCAGCACCGAGGTGCGGTCGTGCCCGGAGGAGGGGAAGATCTGCCGCCCGATCACCAAAAAGCGCGTGGTGTTGTCGTCGTCGTCCTCAATCGACTTCATGATGACTTTCTTCAAGCCATACACATGCGCGGCGCTTTCGCCGCCGATGGCTGCCGCATCTTCTGCATTGCGTGCGCGGCGTGCGCCTTCGGCATTGCTGGAAACGGCGATCTTCTCCACATTGGGCAGGTGCGAACGCAGCCAGCCGGCGGTCTGTGCGAACGATTGCGAATGCGCGTAGATGCGTTCGATGTCTTCCAGCCGGCCGTTGCGCGAGAGCAGATACTGATGCACGCGCAGCTCGACTTCGCCGCAGATTTTCAGGTTGGAGGTCAGGAACATGTCCAGGGTGACCTGGATGGTGCCCTGCCCGGAATTTTCCACAGGCACCACGCCGAAGTCGGCATTCCCGGCTTCCACTTCCTGAAACACTTCTTCGATGGTGGCCATCGGCAACCCCACCGCCGAGCGGCCGAAATGCTTGAGCACCGCCTGCTGGCTGAAGGTGCCTTCCGGGCCGAGGTAACCGATCTTCAGCGGCTCCTGCTGGGCTAGGCACGCGGACATGATTTCGCGGTAGACGTGCACCAGCACTTCGTCGCTGAGTGGGCCTTCATTGCGGTCCACTACCATGCGCAGCACCTGCGCCTCGCGCTCGGGGCGGTAGTAATCCACCGCCGCCGCAAGCTTGCCCTTGGCCTTGCCGACCTGATGCGCAAAGTTGGCGCGCTCGGCGATCAGCGCCTGGATGTTGCGGTCGATCTCGTCGATCTTGGCACGCACATCAGCCAGCACCGGCGCCGCTGTCTTGATCGCAGAGGTGTCGGCAGACGTCTTTGCCTGCTTACTGACTGAAGCGCCCGCGGATTTTCTCGCTGGCTTGCTTTTGCCGCCAGTGGCGGACGTGGGCCTGTTGGACTTGGGAGCCATCGCTGGGCATTCCTAAAATGGCGGCAGACGCCGCAGGTCAATGAAGATTCAGCCGTGGCGCTGCTGGAAGTCGTGCATGAAGTTCGCAAGCGCTTGCGCGCCAGCCAGCGGCATCGCGTTGTACAGCGAGGCGCGAATGCCGCCGACGGCCTTGTGGCCCTTCAACGCGAGCAGCCCGGCCGCCTTGGATTCGCTGACGAACAACGCATCCAGCTGCTCGTCCGGCAGAAAGAAAGGAATGTTCATGCGCGAACGCACCGCCGGCGTGATCAGGTTGCGATAGAAGCCGCCGGCGCCATCGATGGCGCCATACACCAGCGCGGCCTTCTCGGCATTGCGGCGCGCGAATTCCTGCACTCCGCCCTGCTCCAGCATCCACTTCACGGTGAGCCCGAGCAGATACCAGTTCCAGGTCGGCGGGGTGTTGAGCATCGAATCGCGCGCGACGTGCGAGGCGTAATTGAAGATGTCCGCGCGCGGTTGCCCGGCACGTTCCAGCAGATCGCGCCGCACGATCACCACCGAAATGCCGACCGGACCAAGATTCTTTTGTGCACCGGCGTAGATCAGGCCATAGCGCGAGATATCCAGCGGCTCGGAGGCGATCGACGAACTGAAGTCGGCAAACAACGGCAACGTGCCCACCTCTGGCGTATCGCGGAACTCAACGCCATGAATGGTTTCGTTGGCGGTGATGTGCACATAGGCCGAGTGCGGCGACAAGGTCCAGCTGGCCGCCGGCGGGATGTCGAGAAAGCCGCCGGTCTCGGCGTCGGCGGCGATACGCGCATCCACATAGGGGGACGCCTGCTTGATCGCGGTCTTGCCCCAATGCCCGGTGATGACGTAGTCGGCCGCCTGGCCGGGCGCCGCGAAGTTCAGCGGCAGCAGCGCCTGGATGGTGGTGGCGCCACCGGCGGTGAACATCACTGCGTAGTCGTCGGGAATCGACAACAAACTGCGCAGATCGGCTTCGGCGGCCGCCGCCACCGCCATGAAATCGGCGCTGCGGTGGCTGATTTCCACGATCGAGGCGCCAACGCCGTTCCACTCGACCATCTCCGCCTGCGCCTGCCGCAGGACCGATTCCGGCAATGTCGCAGGGCCGGCACTGAAATTGAACGCGCGTGTCATGGCACACCTTGTCGAGCTAGCCTCCTAGTATGCCGCAGCGCATCGGGCTTGGCAGCGGGCAAAGAAGTTGCAGCTGCATCCTTCTGACTGAGCCTGACGTAACGTAGGCGTGCATCAAAGCGAACTTTTTTCCGGTTCGTTACTCTCACGTTGCAGCCACCGCCGGAGCCTGCCATGTCGTTTCGCGATGCTTTCAAATTGCCGTCCAGCCAGATCACAGATGAGGCCGTTTATCGCGACCGTCGCCGGCTGCTGCAGGTAGTGGCGTTGACCCCGGCGCTGGGCGTGGCGGGGTGTGCCGAGGCCGATCCGCCGCCTCCGCCCAAGACCGTGGTGACGCCGGCGCAGGCGCGCAGTGGGTTTCGCACGGCTGAGGAGTTGACCCGGCTGGAAGACGTCACCAGCTACAACAACTTCTACGAGTTCGGTACCGACAAGACCGATCCGTCCAAGGCCGCCAAGACATTGAAGCTCTCGCCGTGGACGGTGAAGGTGAGCGGCGAGTGCGAGAAACCGGGCAGCCTGTCGCTGGACGAACTGCTCAAGGACATCACGCCGGAGGAACGCATTTATCGGCTGCGCTGCGTGGAAGGCTGGTCGATGGTGATCCCGTGGACGGGCGTGCCGTTGGCCGAGGTGCTCAAGCGCTTCGCGCCGACCTCCAAGGCCAAGTACGTCGCGTTCACCACGCTGGCCGACCCACAACAGATGCCCGGCGTGCGCTACCGCTCGATCAACTGGCCGTACCGTGAAGGCCTGCGCATCGACGAGGCGATGCACCCACTGACCCTGCTGGCCACCGGCCTGTACGGCAAGCCGCTACCGCAGCAGAACGGCGCGCCGTTGCGGCTGGTCGTGCCGTGGAAATATGGCTTCAAGAGCATCAAGTCGATCGTGGAAATCCGCTTCGTCGAAAAAATGCCCGAAACCGCCTGGCACGATCTGCAACCGTCCGAATACGGCTTCTTTTCCAACGTCAATCCGGCGGTGGACCACCCGCGCTGGAGTCAGAAGACCGAGCGCCGCATCGCCGGCACGGCCAGCAAACTGTTCGCCGAGCGTATCGCGACCAAACCCTTCAACGGGTACGCCGATCAGGTCGCTTCGTTGTACGCGGGCATGGATCTGAAAAAGTGGTTCTAGGCGATGGCTCGATCCATGCGAGCTTGCATCACTGCAAGAGCGCGCTGGCGCGCGACCGGGCGTTCTACGTAGCGCCTCATCGCGCGCCAGCGGGCTCCTACCAAGCATGATGTGTAATGGCAGCGCCAGCGTTCTGGGTTAGCGAGTTGCAGAGCCTGATCGCGCAGGACATGCCTGTCCGCAACGCATTGCCGGGTATCCACCGAGCCAGGCACCTGTATCACCGCTGCGAGGCTGATGTGCGTTACACGCAGCCACGCAACCATCTTCCGCAAAACCGCTTTCATTGACGAGATCGCATGGCCAAGACATCCACTTCCGTGATCGTTGCCAAGACGCTGGTGCATGCTGCCGCGCTGGCGCCGATCGCCCTGCTCGGCTGGCAGTTCTGGCAGGTATGGCAGAGCGGTAGCGACGCCCTGGGCGCCGACCCGGTGGCCGAGATCGAGCATCGCACCGGGCTGTGGGCGCTGCGTTTCCTGCTGATCACGCTGGCAATCACCCCATTGCGCCAACTGACCGGACAGGCCGTATTGATCCGCTTCCGCCGGATGCTGGGCCTGTACGCGTTCTTCTATGCCACCGTGCACCTGGCGGCTTATCTCACGTTGGACCTGCGCGGCTTCTGGACGCAGATTTTCGAAGAGATCCTTAAACGCCCCTACATCACGGTGGGATTTGCGGCATGGCTGCTGCTGATGCCGCTGGCGATTACCTCCACCCAGGGCTGGATGCGTCGGCTCAAGCGCAACTGGGGCCGCGTGCACATGCTGATCTACCCGATCGGCCTGCTGGCGGTGCTGCATTTCTGGTGGTTGGTGAAGTCCGACATCCGCGAGCCGGCGCTGTATGCCGGCATACTTGCGGTGTTACTGGGCTGGCGCGCCTGGAAAAAACTCAGCGCGCGCCGAACCAAAGCAAGGCGCTCAGCGCCGCCGCAAGCAACACCGCGCTGAGCAGCAGCCAGGGCCAACTGGCGACCTTCACCGGCACGCGCGTCAGCTCGGCAACGGCACGCGGCGGTGGCATCGGCTCTGTGTCGGGCAGATCCCAGGTGGTGCTGTGGTGGGTACGCGGTACTTCCACCACGAACCGGTGGCGCGCGTCGAACACGACCTGATCGCCGGCCTGCAGCCAGCCATCGCGCACCTGCACGCCATTGATCCAGCTGCCTTCTTCCGAACCCAGATCGCGGATCAGCACACGGTCGCCATGACGCTCCAACCGCGCGTGCTGCGCAGCAAACGCGGGGTCGTCGATAACGATATCGGCGGCGGCATCGCTGCCGACCAGACGCGAGCGATCCAGGGTGAAGCTACGCCCGTGATGACGACCGCCCACACCGCGCAGCAGCAGGCAGACTTCGCTCAAGCCGGCCGTGTCTTCCTGGATATCGTCGGACGGCGCAGTGGAGGGCGCACTGCGCAGCAGCATTTCCACCCCATCGGCATAGATCGCATCGCCCGGGCGTAGCAGCGCCATGCGACGTATCGGTCGGCCATTGACGTGGATGCCGCGGATGCCGTTGGCCACCTGCAGCCACAGGCCACGTTGGTCCAGGCAGAACTGCGCCAACAGCAACGCGCCCTGCGCATCGGCGACCACCCGCACGCTGCCGGAGGCATGACGGACGATCCGGTGGACGCCGGGCTTGAGGGGATGATCCGGCTGCTGCCGGTGGGTGAAATGAACTTGCAGGTCGCGCACCGGCTGCAGCCTAGCAGGTTTGTTCCCGCGCGCGGCCATCTCGGGTGATCGGGGCGTGCCGGGGCGCAGCCAAGCGCACGTCAGGAACGCGATGCAGCCTGGCCGAGCGCACGCAGCGCCGGCGCGCGGCATAAACCCGCATTCCTGACATCGTCAGCAACGTGGTCCACGGTCGCACTTGGAGCCCGGCCCGCGCATGCGCACAATGCGCCCTCACTTTTCGCACGACCCATCGCCCCCATGTCCAGCATCGATATCCGCCACGACCATTCCTTGACGCCGGCCCAGGCCCGCGCGGCTATCGATGCGGCGGCGCGCAAGCTGACCGATCGCTACGGCATCGCCTCGCACTGGGAAGGCGACACCTTGCGCATCGCGGGGTCCGGCGTGGACGGGGCGATCGCGCTGCTGCCGCAGCAAGTGCACGTCACCGCCGAGCTGGGCTTCTTGCTGTCGGCCATGCAGCCGATGGTGGAATCGGAAATTCGCCGCTTGCTGGCCGAAAAATTGGCCTGAACCACGCTTGGCGCTGCGCTGCTTCAGCGCCAAGTCACCTGCCCTGGCACTGGCGGGTAGATGCTGGCAACACGCCTGATCGGGCACCGCTTCACCTGCCCGATGCAGGGCCGGTACTAGGGTGAAGGTAACGTCACTTTGGCAACCTACAGGAGCATCGCATGACGACCGGATACGATCACAACGGTAACCGCGAAAACGCGGCCCAGGGCTTCCAGGCGCAGGCGGAACAGATCTCGCGACGGCTCGGCGAATCGGCTCAGACCGTGTGGCTGGCCGGACTGGGCGCGCTTGGCCGCGTGCAGAGCGAAGGCGGCAAGCTGTTCGACTCACTGGTGCGCGAAGGCGCCGCCTACGAACGCACCGGGCAGCGCAAGGCGGCCGAAAGCGTTGACGAATTGCGCGGAGAAGTCGAAACCCAGTTCGAACAAGCACGCGACACCGCCATGCGCGGCTGGGACAAGCTGGGCAAGGCCTTCGACGAGCGCGTCAAAGGCGTACTGCGCACGCTCAACATCCCTGAGCAGGAAGAGCTGGAAAACCTGCGACGCGAGGTCGAATCGCTCAAGGCCCAGGTGCGTGCCAACACAGCCGCCACCAAGCGTGCCAACCGCACCGCCAACCAGGCGGCGCAAGCAGCCGGCAGCGAGACGCCGGGTGCCAGCGGTGCAGGTGCGGGGGCGGCGACCTCGTCCGGCAACCCCGGTGCGTTCGACCCTGAATAAGCGACGGTAAAAGCAACCGCGCCACCGTCTGGTGGGGCGGTTCTACCGAGCCGGTGAAGGCAGGATGTCCGACGCGCGGGAGGTATTTCGAGCCGGGCACGGGCGCTGAGCGCGGGCTCGCTTGGAAAAACTACCCTGCCTGCACAGCGCCTTGTGGGCAGCCGGCGACCCTGGATAACGAAAGTCTTTAACGTCGTTGGCCCGAATCGTTGCGCCACGCGGCCATCGAGGCACCAGTGGGCGCAGTGGCGCTGGATCAGCGCGATGTGTGGCACTGTCCATATGCCAGTCGAATCCTCATACAGGCTTTTGGAATCAGTGCCTTAGCTCTCCAACGCCACGCCGCCGCCCAATATTGCAAAGCAACATGTTTTTTCAGAAAATCGGGAACGACCCGCCAGTCCTGCATTCCGAAGTCCGTTTGCTCCCCTCCCCTCACGGCTTCGGACTGGCGGGTCTTTCGCTATCTGGATCACGGCTCGCGATATCGCCGCCAGTGATCCATTGACGAATCTTTCGCGAAGGATTCTTCTAGACCAACGACGCGTTATACGCGCCATTGCTTGATGCTTATGCCTTCCTGGATTTTGGCGCCTTTGGCTGCACTGCTGCTCTGGCTGGCGGTGTGTGCTTATCTCTGGTTGGTGCGACGACGCGCAAGTGAAGTGCACGAAGGCGTACGTGCGTTGTCCACCATGCATTGGCGCGATTTTTCCGCCGTGGTATTGCGCGTTCTGCAGGATCAACGCGGATGGCAGCCGACCCAGTTGCCGCAGGACGGCCTGCCCAGCGCCGATTTCATGATGCAAACCGAGCATGGCACCCGCCTGGTGGCCTGCAAGCACAGGCGCGGTTATCGCATCGGCGTGGCGGCGGTGAACGAGCTGGGCGCGATGGCGCGGCTGGCTGGCGCCAACGGCGGCGTGATGGTCACCGAAAGCCGCATGGAGCGCGAAGGTCTCGCCGCCTCGGAAAAACAATCGATCGAGGTGCTGGACGGTGCGCGCCTATGGCCGCTGCTCAAACCGTATCTGCCCGGCGATGTGGAAGCCGGCGTGGTCGGTGCGGCCCGCCGCCGCGCGATCCAACAGAGCGTGATCGCCGGTGCCGCGCTGGCCACGCTGGCAGTCATGGCGGTACTCGAACTGCGCCCGCCAGCGCCGGCACCGGCCGCACCGCGCACTGCGGTGTCCTCGCCGGTTCCTGCAGCGGTGGCTTCAAATACGCCTTCCGCGACGACAGCGCAGCCGACACCGCCGCCTGCTGCCGTACCGACGCCGCTCGCGCCAGTCACACCGACCGCCGGCGCAGAACCGGATGCCGCCACCATGCAGGGCTATCAGCGCGAGGTGTCCAAAGCGTTGGCGCAGACGCCTGGCCTGATGCGCGGCATCTGGCTGACCAAGGAGACGCTGGTAGTGGATCGCACGGTGGAAGACAGCGCGGCATGGCCGCTGATCTGCCGAGAACTGGAACGCTATCCCTACCTGCGCACGGTGCGCGTGCAACTCAACCCACGCCCGGGAGTCGCGGAGCCGGTGCGCTGGCGTCAGTGCACTACGATTTGATCCTGGCGCGTTGCTTGCTGTCTTGGTGTCATGGCGCGCAGGCATGCGCAGCAATCGCAAGGGATGCATTGGCATGCAGCGATTCCCACCTCGCCGCTAATGGTTGGTAGCGACATGTGCGCTGCGACGACGCACCCGGCGCCTGCCGAGATCATCTCAGCGCATTCCCGGCGCAAACCGCGCCACCAGATCGTACGAGCCGCCGAGAAACATCTGGCGCACGTAGGTGACCGGCTGGTCGCCACGCCAGGTGTGACGGTCGATGACCAGGCAGGCCGCGCCATCGTCCGCCTGCAGCTGCCTGGCCTGCGCCGCGTCGGCGCTGATCGCGCTGATGCGGTGCTCGGCGCGCGTCCATGGCACGTTGCGCAACAGCCAGCTGCCCGGCGCCATCTCGGTGAACGGCTGCGCCAATGCCTCTGGAACCGTGGTGATATCGATCACCCGCTGTTCTAGCGCAAACGGTCGGCCGTCGGCCAGATGCACGCTCTGCAAAGCCAGCAGTTTGCCGGTGCTGCCCAACGCACGTTCCTGCGGCACGCGCTGACGGACGTTGCGCAGCTGCCGCGACAACAACGCGAAACGATAGACGTGGCCGCGCGTGGTCATTTCCACTTCGATATCCGGAATCGAAAGCGCCACCTGTTCCAGATACGGATGCTGACGCGCCACGAACGAGCCGGTGCGCCGACGGCGTTCGATCATGCCGGCATCGGCCAGCAAGCCGAGCACCTTGTTGACGGTCATGCGCGAACAGCCGTATTGCGCCATCAACTCGTGCTCGGGGGGCACGCGGTGCCCGGGCGGCCAGTCGCCGCTATGGATGCGTTGCTCCAGATCCTGGCGGATGCGCTGATGCAAGGTGCCAGGCGCGATGGGGGGGGGGCGGTCAAAGCTCGGGTCTCCGGGAAGAGCGGCTATCCAATCGGAAGGCCGCATCGTCGGGCGGGTGCGCGGTGTGCACGTTGCGGCATGCACCATGCACACCCTGCATTGATGAGGGCACTGCATGCAGCTGCCCGACGACGCTGCAGCGTTTTTAGCGGCTCCAGCGGGAGCATCGTGCGCGCATCCGCTGATAGCAGCTGAGAACACCAACGCGCGGGCCTGCCCGGTGCGGCGGCGGCTCGGAATCGGCAGTTACAAGGCCCATACCTCGATCCTTCTGCGCTATCGGTATCAATCTGACGTTGCTCGCTACATTTTGCTAGCCGATGTCATGTGTCCAGCAGGCTGCGCAGCACCGCAGCAAACCGCGTGGCAATACGCGCGCGATCGGCATGCCGCCCATCGCGCACCACCCAGCGCCCGCCGCGCCAGACATTGCGTACCGCCGAGCCACGCGCGGCGAACAGCCAGCTGTCTACCAAGGCGTCGTCGTTGCGCGCCAGCAGGGCCGGATGCGCTGCGTCCAACTCGACCAGATCAGCCGCGGCACCGGGACGGATGCCGGTGTGCGCAACGCCCAACGCCTGCGCGGCACCAATGCCGGCCTGATCGTAGAGCCAGCGTCCGCTGGATACTCCACCCTGCGCCACTACATTGCGCGCCTGCAGCGTCAGGCGCTGGCCGTATTCGAGCAGGCGCAGTTCTTCGGCTGCATCGATCAGCACATTCGAATCCGAGCCCACGCCGAAGCGTCCGCCCGCCGCGGCAAATGCCCGCATCGGGAACACGCCGTCGCCCAGATTCGCCTCGGTGATCGGGCACAGACCGACGACCGCGCCGCTGGCGACGATCGCCTGCAGTTCGTGCGCATCCACGTGCGTGGCGTGCACCAGACACCAGCGCGCATCCACCGGCGCGTTGGCCAGCAGCCACTGCACCGGACGCTGCCCGGACCAGGCCAGGCAGGCATCCACTTCACGTTGCTGTTCGGCGATATGGATGTGGATGGGGCCATCGGTGAGCGGCACCAACGCCGCCAATTGCGGCGGGGTGACCGCACGCAGGCTGTGCGGCGCCAGCCCAAGCACCGCATCCGGCAGCGCTTTCAGGCTGTGTCTGCAGTCGTCCAGCAGGCGTGCGAAACCATCGATGCCGTGAATCAGGCGGCGTTGCGCCGGGCTGGGAGCGGCACCGCCGAAATCCGAATGCGCATAGAACACCGGCAACAAGCTGAGACCGATGCCGGTGTTGGCGGCCGCGGCGGCGATGCGCTCGGACATTTCGCCGGCATGCGCGTACGGCGCACCGCTCACGGCGTGGTGCAGATAGTGGAATTCGCCGACGCGGGTGAAGCCGCTTTCGAGCATTTCCACATACGCTTGTTCGGCGATCGCCTGCAGGCTGTCCGGATCGAGCCGGTCGACGAAGCGGTACATCAGCTCGCGCCAGCTCCAGAAGCTGTCGCCGCTGCGTCCGCCGACTTCGGTCAACCCCGCCATGCCGCGCTGGAAGGCATGGCTGTGCAGATTGCCCAAGCCCGGCAACAGCACGTCGCAGCGCGTGTCGGTCAGGGCAGCAGTGGCACCGGCCTGCAACGAGGCGATGCGGCCCTGCTCTGCCGCGACCCGCACCCCGCTCGCCCAGCCGTCGGGCAACAACGCCCGGGCGGCCCAGAACACCTGCATCTGTTGGTCAGCCACTGGACACCCTCGATTGCCGAACTTATTGTATATACATATCAGACACCACGAGCCTGCGCCATGCATTGCGACGTTCTCTGGCACAACGCGCAACTGATGACCCTGGATGCCGCCGACGGCGGCCTGGGCATCGTGGACGACGGCACCGTCGCCTGCCAGCAGGGCCGCATCGTCTACGCCGGCCCGGCCGCACAGGCACCAGCACTGCAGCCACACGCCACGCACGACTGCCAGCGTCGCTGGATCAGCCCGGGTCTGATCGATTGCCATACCCATCTGGTGTACGCCGGCAATCGCGCCAACGAATTCGAGCAACGCCTGCGCGGTGCCAGCTACGCCGACATCGCCGCAGCTGGCGGTGGCATCGTGGCGACGGTGCGCGCCACCCGCGCCGCCGACGACGCGGCACTGCTGGCCGCCAGCCTGCCGCGCCTGGACGCGATGCTTGGCGAAGGTGTGACCACGCTGGAAATCAAATCCGGCTACGGGCTCACGCTGGACGATGAAATCAAGCAACTGCGCGTGGCGCGCCAACTCGCCGCGCTGCGCAAGGTGGAAGTGGTGCCGACCTTCCTCGGCGCACATGCAGTGCCGCCTGGCGGCGATGCGCAGCGCTACACCGACCAGGTCTGCACGCAGATGATTCCGGCGATCGCCGCGCAAGGGCTGGCCGAGGCCGTGGACGTATTCTGCGAGCATCTGGCGTTCTCGCACGCGCAGGCCGAACAGGTCTTCATCGCGGCGCAAGCGCATGGCTTGCACATCAAGATCCACGCCGAACAGCTGAGCAATCAGCACGGTGCCGAACTGGCTGCACGCTACGGCGCGTTGTCGGCCGATCACATCGAATACCTGGACCAGGCCGGCATCGCAGCGATGGCTGGCGCCGGCACGGTGGCAGTGCTGTTGCCGGGCGCGTTTTATTTCACTCGCGACACCCAGGTGCCGCCGATTGCCGCATTGCGCGCGGCCGGCGTGCCACTGGCGCTGGCCACCGACTGCAACCCAGGCACTTCGCCGCTGACCAGCCCGCTGCTGGCGATGAACATGGCGGCGACGCTGTTCCGCATGACCGTGGACGAATGCATCGCCGGCTTCACCCGCGAGGCTGCGCGCGCGCTCGGGCGCAGCGAGCGCCTGGGCCGGTTGCGCGCCGGCATGGACTGCGATCTGGCGATCTGGGACATCGATGCGCCGGCCGATCTGGTCTACCGCATGGGCTTCAACCCTCTTCATGCCCGCGTGTTGCGCGGGCATCTTTGCTGAATCCGGAGTCGTCATGCCTGTTTCTGTTGTCTTGCAGCCCGGCCAGGTCACACTGACGCAATGGCGTGCGCTGTATCGCGGTGCCGAGGTCGCAGTGGACGATGCATGCGCCGCTGCCGTGCTGCACAGCGCGCAAACGGTGGAGGCCATCGTTGCGCGTGGCGAGCCGGTGTATGGGGTCAATACCGGCTTCGGCAAGCTGGCCAGCGTACGCATCGAGCGGGAGGATCTGCAGACCCTGCAGCGTAATATCGTGCTCTCGCATGCAGCCGGTGTCGGCGAGCCCACCCCGGTGCCGGTGGTGCGGCTGATGATGGCGCTCAAGCTCACCAGCCTGGCCCAGGGCGCTTCCGGCGTGCAGCCGGACACGCTGGCACTGCTGGAAGCGATGCTGCGCCATGGCATCACCCCGGTGGTGCCATGCCAGGGATCGGTGGGTGCCTCCGGCGATCTGGCGCCGCTGTCGCATCTGGCCGCGGTGATGATCGGCGTTGGCGAAGCCTTCGTCGGCAACCAGCGCCTATCTGCTGCTGACGCACTGGCACAGGCGCAATTGCAGCCCCGCGTGCTGGGCGCGAAAGAAGGCTTGGCGCTGCTCAATGGCACCCAGTTTTCCACCGCCTGCGCCCTGGCCGGTGTGTTTGAGATCGAAACCGTGTTGCAGGCCGCGCTGGTCGCCGGCGCGTTGTCGGTAGAAGCGGCCAAGGGCTCGGATACGCCCTTCGATGCGCGCATCCACGCATTGCGCGGGCAGCCGGGACAGATCGCCACCGCGGCGGCGTTGCGCGCCTTGATGACGGATTCGGCCATTCGCGAATCGCATCGGCTTGGCGATGGGCGCGTGCAGGACCCGTACTGCCTGCGCTGCCAGCCACAGGTGATGGGAGCGGCGTTGGACATCATGCGCCAGGCCGCGCGCACGCTGGAGATCGAAGCCAATGGCGTGTCCGATAACCCGCTGGTCTTCAGCGATACCGGCGAAGCCTTGTCTGGTGGCAATTTCCACGCCGAGCCGGTGGCCTTCACCGCCGACATGCTGGCGATGGCGGTGTGCGAAATCGGCTCGATCAGCGAACGCCGCACCGCCATGCTGGTGGACCCTGCCCTGTCCGGCCTGCCCGCCTTCCTCACCCCGCGCCCGGGCTTGAACTCCGGCTTCATGATTCCGCAGGTCACCGCCGCGGCGCTGGTGTCGGAAAACAAACAGCGCGCGTATCCGGCCAGCGTCGATTCGATTCCGACCTCGGCCAATCAGGAAGATCACGTGTCGATGGCCGCCCACGGTGCGCGCCGTCTGCTGGCGATGGCAGAGAACGCCGCGCATGTGATCGGCATCGAACTGCTGGCCGCCGCACAAGGCTGCGATTTCCATGCGCCGCTGCGCTCCAGCGCCGCACTGGAAGCCGCGCGTGCCCTGTTGCGCGCGCATGTACCAACACTGCAGGACGATCGCTATTTCCATCCCGACATGTTGGCTGCCAGCGCCTTGGTACGCTCGGGCGCGCTGGCGCAGGCGGTGGCGATTGCGTTGCCGGGCGTGGAGCACGACGTATGAGTTGGCAGCTCTCATGCAGCGGGTCGATACCTACATCTTCGCAATCGCAACGGCAATCTTTCGCGATATCTCCAAGCACATGCGATGACGCGGCACGGCGCACGCGACGCATCCACAACGCGCAACTGCTGCGCACCGCATGCCGCACGCTCGCAGCACTTATACATGGAGCGCAGCAATGAACGCCCTGCCCGACTGGTTAGAACTCCACCGCGGCGAGGCGCCGTTGATCATCAGTTTTCCGCACACCGGCGCCGAGTTACCGGAGGACGTGGCCGACCAGTTCGTTTCGCCGTGGCTGGCGCGCCGCGATACCGATTGGTGGGTGCATCAGCTCTACGATTTCGCACAGTCGCTGGGCGCCACCACGCTGCGCACCGCGATCTCGCGCTCGGTCATCGACGTCAATCGCGACCCCAGCGGGGCATCGCTGTATCCGGGCCAGAACACCACCGGTCTGTGCCCGCTCACCACCTTCGACAATCAGCCGTTGTATGTCGATGGCGCTGCGCCGGATGAGGCGCAAATCGCGTTGCGTCGCACGCGCTGGTTCGACCCGTACCACGCAGCGCTTGCCGACGAGATTGCACGGCTGCGCACGCAGCACGCGAAGATCGTGGTCTACGATGCGCATTCGATCCGCTCGTTCATCCCGCATCTGTTCGATGGCGAATTGCCGCAGTTCAATATCGGCAGCAACGACGACCGCAGCTGCGACCCACGCCTGGTCGATGCGGTAGAGAGCCTGTGCCGCAGCAGCGGCTCCAGCACGGTACGCAACGGGCGCTTCAAGGGCGGCTGGATCACCCGCCACTACGCGCACCCCGAACATGGCGTGCACACATTGCAGATGGAACTGGCCTGCCGCGGCTACATGCGCGAGCCGGACATCCTCACTCCCGAGAACTGGCCGATGCCGTGGCAGCCGGTGCACGCCGTCGTATTGCGCGCGGTGCTACGCCATGTACTGCTGGCCTGCCTGCAGTTCGCCAACACCCCCTCTTCCGACGCCGCGCCGCCTGCGGCCACCCGCTGATTGCAAGGAACCCGGCATGACCCGTCACGATGCAAGCCGCGTCATCCGCGCCGCCACCGGCACCACGCTCACCGCCAAGAGCTGGCTCACCGAAGCGCCGCTGCGCATGTTGATGAACAACCTGGACCTGGACGTGGCCGAGCGCCCGCAGGAACTGGTGGTGTACGGCGGCATTGGCCGTGCCGCGCGCGATTGGGAATCCTTCGATGCCATCATCGCTGCGCTCACCCGTCTTGACGACGACCAGACCCTGCTGGTGCAGTCCGGCAAACCGGTGGGCGTGTTCCGCACCCACGCCGATGCACCGCGCGTGCTGATCGCCAATTCCAACCTGGTGCCGCGCTGGGCCACCTGGGACCACTTCAATGAACTCGATCAAAAGGGCTTGGCCATGTATGGCCAGATGACCGCCGGCAGCTGGATCTACATCGGCGCGCAAGGCATCGTGCAGGGCACCTACGAAACCTTCGTGGAAATGGGCCGCCAGCACTACGCCGGCAACCTGGCCGGCAAGTGGTTGTTCACCGGCGGGCTTGGCGGCATGGGCGGCGCGCAACCGCTGGCCGCGGTGATGGCCGGCGCCTCATGCCTGGCGGTGGAGTGCCGCAAGAGCAGCATCGACATGCGCCTGCGCACCGGCTATCTCGATACCTGGACCGATTCGCTGGATGAAGCGCTGCGCTTGATCGAAGACTCGTGCACCGCGAAAAAACCGCTGTCGGTCGGCCTGCTCGGCAATGTCGCCGACATGCTGGACGAACTGCTGCTGCGCGGGATCAAGCCGGATCTGTTGACCGACCAGACCTCGGCGCACGATCCGGTCAACGGCTACCTGCCGCAGGGCTGGAGCGTGGACGAATGGGACGACAAGCGCGTCAGCGCACCGAAGGAAGTGGAAGCCGCCGCGCGCGATTCGATGGCCAACCACATCCGCGCCATGCTCACTTTCCATGCGCTGGGCGTGCCCACCGTGGACTACGGCAACAACCTGCGCCAGATGGCGCTGGAAGCCGGCATCGATAACGCATTCGATTTCCCCGGCTTCGTACCCGCCTACATCCGCCCGCTGTTTTGTCGCGGTATTGGCCCGTTCCGCTGGGTCGCGCTCAGTGGCGACCCGGACGATATCGCCAAGACCGACGCCAAGGTCAAGGAACTCATTCCCGACGATGCGCACCTGCATCGCTGGCTCGACATGGCGGCCGAAAAGATCGCCTTCCAGGGCCTGCCCGCGCGCATCTGCTGGGTGGGCCTGGGCGACCGCCACCGGCTGGGCCTGGCCTTCAATGCCATGGTCCGCAGCGGCGAACTGAAGGCGCCGGTGGTGATCGGCCGCGACCATCTGGATTCCGGCAGCGTGGCCTCGCCCAATCGCGAAACCGAAGCGATGGCCGACGGCTCGGACGCGGTTTCCGACTGGCCGCTGCTCAACGCCCTGCTCAACACCGCCAGCGGCGCCACCTGGGTATCGCTGCACCACGGCGGCGGCGTCGGCATGGGGTTCTCGCAACACGCCGGCATGGTCATCGTCTGCGATGGCAGCGAGGCCGCCGACAAGCGCCTGGAACGCGTGCTCTGGAACGACCCGGCCACCGGCGTGATGCGCCACGCCGATGCCGGTTACGCCATTGCAACCGATTGCGCCAAGGAAAAAGGGCTGGATTTGCCTGGAATTTTGGGCTGATACCTCAACCTGGCCCATGACACGCATGCATCCACTGGGCCTTACACACCAATTCGGGATACACACATGCGCTGCCGGTTAGCTCCCGAGTTCGGCGTAGAGTGATATTGATCAATCTTCTTGCCGACTGCGCGCGATACCATAGGCTTGAAGTTGCAAGCCAAGTAAGTTTTCAGCGAGTCGGGCGAAGCAGGGTAAACGCCTGCCCGCCCTGAGGCGGCAACGCACACAGACGCCTGCCGCCCTGAGGCGGCAACGCACGCAAACACCTGACGTCCTGAGGCGTCAGCGCACGCAAGCGACATCGCGCCTCCGGCAGGCGCGGGTTTTCGTATGTCTCCCACTGAGAGCCCCCACTCATGCAGCAGGAACAGCGCATCGATTCGTTGACCGGTATTCGCGGCCTTGCTGCATTACTTGTCGTTTATGCTCATCTGACGGAAGAAAAATTCTTCACCGATACCCATCTGTTTCCAGGCGAGATGGGCGTGATGGTGTTCTTTACCCTGAGCGGTTTTCTGATGGCATTTCTCTACGGAGAAAAGGATGCCAGCTACCCCTCAGTGGCGCGCTACGCAATTTCCAGGTCCTCCCGTATTGCGCCGGCCTATCTGACCGTCGTGCTGGCGTCCTATCTGATCTACAACCTGATCGACCCACATTTCGTCTACGCGATCAGCAACGACAACCTGCTGCGTCACCTTTTGTTCTCCGGTAACGTGTCTGCGCTCTGGAGCATTCCACCCGAAGTCCAGTTCTACGTGATCTTCGTCGGCATCTGGTTTGCGTTGCATGCGTCCCGCACCAGGAGCAATGTCACCCTGATGGTGGCGGTGCTCGGCAGCATCCTGATGCTTATCGCTTACAGGGCCCATTTGCCGGGCACCTTCGTCGGCTCAAAGATCCATTACTTCCTGGCCGGCGTGGTATTGGGCTTGGTGCGGACCCGGGTCGTGGCCGGCGTCAACATGACCACGCTGGCCTTTCTGCAGGCTGGCGTCATCGCGCTGGTGCTGGCCGTCATCGCGGGTGTTGTCGATGTCGATCTCGGTTCAAAGCGCGAGCTCTATCTGACCTTGGAGACGGCTGGCTTTGCCGGAATCTTCGTGTTCCTGTTCTCGTTCGATACCGCTCTCAGCAAGCGCCTGCTCGGCAACCGGCTGACGATGCTTATCGGTGAATGCAGTTTCTCGGTGTATTTGCTCAATATTCCGATCATCTATGCTGCGCTGGTGGTCATGGACGGCATGCAACCAAGACCGGCCCTGGCCTTGCCTATCGGCGCCATCACCATCGCGGCGGCCTGGTCGATGTATCGGCTGGTTGAAATGCCGGGAAATACGGCACTGCGCCGGCTGGGCACGCGTCTGTTGCTGCCCCCGCGCACCGCGCCCGTACCGTCATCGGCGGTCACCTCTGTACCAACGGATGTGCAGCCAGGGCGAACTCCCTGACGCCCACGTCGTGGCCGATGGCGGGACGGCAGCATTCCTGTTGGTGACCTTTGTCGCCGCACAAACCGAGATCCCTCAAGAACGTCATTGTCAGGCCGACAAGATATGCAACGTTTCGAGGAATCTCCCATGGGCATCTTGATCTACCTGGTGCCTGCGTCCGCACTGTGGGCGCTGATCGCCACCGCACTGGCATTCGTGCGCGGTCGCCAGTTGCGTGCCGAATCGAGCGAGCTTGCCAGCACGCAGGACCGCCTCGGTAGCTATCAGGCGGCGCTGTCGCAACAGAAGGCGCGTGCGGCGGCCACCACGCTGGAACTGGAATCGTTGCAGCGCAGCTATGCCGTGCTCAAGCAATCGCTGGAGCAGCAGGAGCAGAACGCCTCGGAGCAGCAGGCGGCCACTGCCGGCCAGGTGATTCCGATGGTGCTGGTGCAGCGGTTGGATATCGCCAGCGAGATCGGCACGCTCTTCGGGCATGTCGCACGCGTGGCGCGCATCCTGCGTCGCTACAGCGCCTACAGCCGCGGCCACAATGCACCCGAGCCGGCGACCGCGCGCTACGACCTGCACTGGCTTGCCGACTGTTTGCACAGCTTCGATCAGCTGGGTCACGCACTGGTGCACGGCAATGTTGCTGCACTGATCACGGCTTGCCAGGATCTGCTGTCGATGTATGAGCATTACTTGAAGGATGGCTCCGGCTACAACAGCCGCGATACCTTCCAGCGATTGAGTCACGATGTGCCGCTGTCCGAGGCCACCGATGCGATCCGCTCGATCATCGTCAAGGCGACGCTGGCGCAGGATGTGCAAGATGCGGTGCAGAACGACGAGGTGACCGCGAACGTTGGGTGAGTTGTCCAAGCGCTTCATCGCGCAGCGCCCAACCCGGCTTGTCGGCCTCGACGCCCGACACCATCGCGACCACCGCCTTGCTGTCCTTGCGACGTCCCCCCATCCTGAGTAGCAGTCGGGTTTAGAGTCCGGGGTTGATGATATCGCTATTGGCCAACTGCTGGGCATACGTTGCCTGCGTCATTGCGCCGATTGCTTTCTTTGGGCGGTGTTGGTTGTAGTCGTCCACGATCACCAGGCACTTGATCACTCGGCCTTCGGCGGTGCGGTCGAACACGACGTCCATCGACCACACCGGGTTGGCCTGCGCTGGCCGCAGCAGCGGCTGACGCTCGCCAACCGGTACCTTCTTGCGCTTGCGGTGCCGGACTTGTAGCTGCTGCTGGCGATACAGCCGCTCCACCCGCTTATAGTTCACGAGACGACCTTCCTGCCGCAGCTTGAGAGAGATCATCCCCACGCCATAGCGGCGATGGCGATGCGCCAACGCAAGGATGCGCTCGCGCAACTCAACGTTGCGGTCCTCGCGCGGGCGATAGCGCAGCGCACTGGCGCTCATGCCGATCGCCGCCAGGGCGCAGCGCTCGCTGGCGCCACCTTCGATCCACTCGCGCACCAGCGCACGACGCGCCGGTGCGCTCACCATTGTTTTTGCAGCGCATCCTTGATCAGGTCGTTCTGGAACACCTGCTCAGCCAGCAACTTCTTCAGTCGCGTGTTCTCGGCCTCCAGGTCCTTGAGCCACTTGGCATCTGGCACGCTCATGCTGCCGAACTTGCCGCGCCACAGGTAGTAGGACGCCTCACTGAAGCCATGCCGCCGGCACAGGTCCTTGATCGCCACACCGGCCTCGGCTTCGCGCAGGAAGCCGATGATCTGCTCTTCGGAAAAACGCTTCTTCACGTCCAATCTCCTCGGGGTAGGGAATTGGACTCCAAACTGAGATGCTACTCAAAATCGGGCGGACGTCGCCCATAAACAACGCCGGTAGTACGCCGGCGTTTGCTTTGATCGCTCTGCGACTGGCTGTGGCCGTCAGGCGTCTGCAGGCGGCGTATCGCTGGCAACAGCCGCCTCGCCTGCTACATCTTCCACCTCGTCCAGCGATGCATCCAGGCGTTCCACTGCCTGCAACTTTTCGCCCTTGGACAAGCGGATCAGCGTGACGCCCTGCGTGTTACGGCCCACGCGCGAGATCTCCGAACCACGTGTACGCACCAGCGTGCCGCCATCGGAAATCAGCAGCACTTCGTCGGTGGCCCCCAGCAGCACTGCACGCACCAACTTGCCGTTGCGCTCGGTGGTCTGGATGCCGATCACGCCCTGCGTGCCGCGCCCCTTGCGCGGATATTCGGCCAGCGGAGTGCGCTTGCCGTAGCCGTTCTCGGTGGCGGTCAGGATGTAGGCCACGTTGCCGTCATCAGCAACCTCGATGACCGCAGTTTCAGCGCCATCGGTGGTTTCGACCACATCATCGACATCGTCGGCTTCGATCTCTTCATCGGCGCCGCCGGCACGCTCAGCCACGATCAGGCTCACCACCTCTTCGCCCTTGGTCAGACGGATACCGCGCACGCCGGTGGCGGTGCGGCCCATCGAACGCACGGTGGATTCGCCAAAGCGCACGGTCTTGCCGTTGGAGGCGAACAGCAACACGTCGCGGTCGCCGTCGGTCAATGCCACACCGATCAGTGCATCGCCTTCATCCAGATTGATCGCGATCTTGCCGCGCGCCAGACGGAAGGCGAATTCGCTCAGCGAGGTCTTCTTGACCGTACCGTTGCGGGTAGCGAAGAACACATAACGATTGTCAACATATTCGCGCACCGGCAGCACCGCCTGCACGCGCTCGCCGGCTTCCAGCGGAATCCAGTTGATGATCGGGCGGCCACGCGCATTGGAGCCGGCCTCCGGCAATTGATGCACCGGCAGCCAGAACACCTTGCCGCTGCTGGTGAAGGTCAGCAGCGTGTCGTGCGTGTTGACCAACCACAGCTGGTCGATGAAATCTTCTTCCTTGGTCGCCGCGGCAGAACGGCCACGGCCACCACGCCGCTGCGCGCGATACGCGCTTACCGGCTGCCGCTTGGCATAACCGGCGTGCGAGAGCGTCACCACCACGTCTTCCGGCGCAATCAGATCCAGGATATCCAGGTCTTCTTCGCTGTGACGGATCTCGGTGCGGCGTTCGTCGCCGTATTCCTCGCGGATATTGATCAGCTCGTCGCGGATCACCTGCAGCAGCACATCCGGATTTTCCAGGATGCGGATCAGGCCTTCGATGACCCCGAGCAGTTGCTTGTACTCGTCGGTCAGCTTTTCCTGTTCCAGGCCAGTCAGACGATGCAGACGCATTTCCAGAATCTGCGAGGCCTGCACTTCGCTGAGCTGATAGAAACCCTTGATCAGGCCAACGCCCGGCGGCAGATCTTCCGGCTTGGACGCTTCGGCACCGGCTGCGCCCAGCAGCGCACCGACCAGACCCGGTTGCCAGGTCTTGGCCAGCATGCGCTCGCGCGCTTCCTGCGGGTTGGCCGAGGTCTTGATCAACTCGATCATTTCATCGATGTTGGCCAACGCAACGGTCAGGCCTTCCAACACGTGCGCACGCGCACGCGCCTTGCGCAGTTCGAAAATGGTGCGGCGGGTGACCACCTCGCGGCGGTGGCGAATGAACGCCTCCAGCATCTGCTTGAGGTTCATCAACTGCGGGCGGCCGTCGATCAGCGCCACCATGTTGATGCCGAACACCGATTCCATCTGGGTCTGCTGATACAGGTTGTTGAGCACAACCTCGGCCGATTCGCCGCGCTTGATTTCGATGTAGATGCGCATGCCGTCCTTGTCGGACTCATCGCGCAGCTCGCTGATGCCTTCAAGCTTCTTTTCCTTGACCAGCTCGGCAATCTTTTCGATCAGCCGCGCCTTGTTGACCTGGTACGGGATCTCGGTGACGACGATCGCCTCGCGGCCGTTGTCGGCCACTTCCACATCGGCCTTGGCACGGATGCGCACGCGGCCACGGCCGGTGCGATAGCCGGCGGCAATGCCGGCGGTGCCGTTGATGATGCCGGCGGTGGGGAAATCCGGGCCCGGGATGTATTCCATCAGGCCTTCGACATCCAGCTCCGGGGTGTCGATCAGCGCGATGCAGGCGTTGATCGCCTCGGTCAGGTTATGCGGCGGGATATTGGTGGCCATGCCCACCGCGATACCGGCCGAGCCGTTGACCAGCAGGCTCGGGAACCGGGTCGGCATGACCGTCGGTTCCTGTTCCTTTTCGTCGTAATTAGGCTGGAAATCGACGGTTTCCTTGTCGATGTCGGCCATCAGCTCATGCGCCAGCCGCGACATGCGCGACTCGGTATAACGCATCGCCGCGGCGGAGTCGCCGTCGACCGAACCGAAGTTACCCTGGCCGTCCACCATCATGTAACGCAGCGAAAACGGCTGCGCCATGCGCACCAGCGTGTCGTATACCGACTGGTCGCCGTGCGGGTGGTATTTACCGATGACGTCGCCGACGATACGCGCCGACTTGAAGTAGGCCTTGTTGCTGTGTGCGCCCAGCTCGTGCATCGCGAATAACACGCGTCGGTGCACGGGCTTGAGGCCATCACGGGCATCGGGGAGTGCGCGGCCCACGATCACGCTCATCGCGTAATCGAGATAACTCTTGCGCATCTCGTCTTCCAGGTTGACCTGGATGATTTCCTTGGCGGTTTCTGCCATTCGGGTTCCGTAAGTGAGGTAGCGGGCGAGCCGGAAAGCCGCGTCGGGGGCGCCCTTGCATCAGGCTGCCTCCCCTACGCTCCCGCCGATCGACTCAAGTGCCAGATTGTACCACGGCAGGCCACCCCGATGCCTCCGGTTTACCAGGCAGAAACAAGCACTTGCGCGGAGTTTGAGCGGCGCTGGCAGCCTGTCGGCGCCGCGTCGGGCTCAGTTGCCGAAGGCCGCCTGCATCCGCGCCTGGTCCGGCTGCGCGATGACGCCACGCTCGGTGACGATTGCATCGATCAGATCGCCGGGGGTCACGTCGAACACCGGGTTCCAGGCATGAATACCGTCGGCCACCGTCCTGACACCGCCCACGCCAAACAATTCGCCTGGATCGCGCTGCTCGATCTCGATCTGGTCGCCACTGGCGGTCGCCATATCCACCGTAGACGACGGCGCCACCACCATGAATTTGACGCCATGGTGGCGCGCGGCGATCGCCAGCTGGTAAGTGCCGATCTTGTTGGCAGTATCGCCATTAGCGCAGATGCGATCGGCGCCGACGATCACCCACTGCACCAGCCCGGATTTCATCAGATGCGAGGCGGCGGAATCGGCGATCAGGGTGGCGTCGATGCCGTCCTGCTGCAGCTCCCACACGGTCAGGCGCGCGCCCTGCAGCCACGGCCGCGTCTCGCCGGCGAAGACCTTGGCGATGCGCTGCTGCGCCATGCCTGCACGGATCACGCCGAGGGCGGTGCCGAAGCCGGCGGTGGCCAGCGAGCCTGTATTGCAATGCGTCAGCACACCGCTGCCCGGCGCGATCAGTGCGGCGCCAAGCGCGCCCATATGGCGGTTGGCGGCGAGGTCTTCATCGGCGATGGCCTGCGCCTCGCGCGCGATCACTGCGCGCCAGTCGGCCCCGGCCGCGCCCAGCACCCGGCGCATGCGCATCAGCGCCCAGGCCAGGTTGACGGCGGTCGGACGCGCCGCGTTGAGCCGCAGCAATGCCGGCTCAAGCTTCTGCAGCGCGGCGTTACCGTCGTCGGCCGCGATGTCGCGCGCGGCCAGCGCCACGCCCCACCCGGCTGCGATGCCGATCGCCGGCGCACCCCGCACGGCTAGCGAATGGATCGCTTCGGCCACCGCGTCGCTGGTGTCGCAACGCACGTGCTCCACCACAAAGGGCAGCTTGCGTTGGTCGAGCAATTCCAGGGCATCGCCGGTCCACAACAGTGGGCGGATGTGGTCGTAGCGGGCGTAATCGATATGGGCGCTGTCATTCATGCGTCCATTGTAATGCGCACGGACATCGGCTGCGCCGGTGGGTGGCCGCGTTGCCTCAGAACGGCCAACAACACGTAGTGAGCAATCGCCAGGTGGGCCTGGATGGCGCGGAGGTACCGCAGTGTACGAGCGGTACATGCCGCACCGAGCACAGGCCGCGCTCTCCTGGCGGCTGCGCAGTCGTTTTTTGTTCGCTGCTCTTAGTCGACGATGAACTCGGCGCGGCAGCCGTCGTTCACCCACACCCCATCGCGGCTCCAGCCCCAGGTCTGGCCTTCCACGCATGGCGTTTTGGACATCTGCCGACCCAGGCGCACCGCGCGTTCCACCGACACACCGCAGGTGCGGCGCGCGCTTTTCTTCGACTCGCAGGTGACCATGCGCGGCACCGCGACGAAGCCGGAGCCGTCTTCGGCACCCACCTCGAATTCGCCATCGCAGCCACGCGACACCCAGATCTCGTTGCGGCGCACGCCCCAGGTGCGCCCTTCCTTGCACGGCCACATCGAGCGTTGCCGCAGCAGCCGCACCGGCGCACCGCGCAGCACCACCGGGCATGCCACCGTGCCGCCATTGGAATCGCAACGCACTACGCGGCGCATCACCGTCGCGGCCTGCACGCGGGTCGCTGCGAATTCGGCGCGACAGCCCTGTTCGACCCACACGCCATCGCGTTCGACATCCCATTCGCTGCCGCGGATGCAGCTGGTTTCGGAAAGTTGGCGCACCAGTTGCACGCCTTGGGCGGTGTCCATCGCACAGTGCACGCGCGCCAGGTCCTCGGACTCGCAGCGCACCACGCCGGCCACGCGGTCCGAAGCGGGCGCATCGGCGAGCATCAGCAGCGGCAGGCACCACAGACCGCATAAGCTGATCAGCCACTTCATGCCGACAATCCTCACCCCGAAACGATCTTCGTCGCGCCCCCGTGTACGTGAAGATGAGAGCATCATCGATGTGAAGATAGCAATACGGTGCCGATGACAGCGCGATGACTCAGGCGCGGGCGAAGTCGAAGGCCAGCACGTCGGCAATCTGCGCGGTGCCGCGCAAGGCCATCAACAAGCGATCCACACCCACCGCCACACCGGCGCAGTCGGGCAACTGCGACAACACCGCGAGCAGGCGTTCATCCAGCGGTAGCTGCGGCAATCCACGCACCGCACGCACGGCGTTGTCGCGCACGAAGCGCGCACGCTGCTCCTGCGCATCGTTCAGTTCGTGATAGCCATTGGCCACCTCGACGCTGCCCAGGTACAGCTCGAAGCGCTCGGCCACCGGCGGATCGTCGTGGCGCACACGCGCCAGTGCGCACTGGCTGGCTGGCCAGTCGTGCACCACCGTCAACGTGTCGCTGGCAAAGCCCGGCTGGATGCGATGGGTCATCAGCAGGT
This sequence comes from Xanthomonas sp. JL1, assembly GCF_038405005.1. Lineage (NCBI taxonomy): Bacteria > Pseudomonadati > Pseudomonadota > Gammaproteobacteria > Lysobacterales > Lysobacteraceae > Xanthomonas > Xanthomonas sp. JL1. The sequence goes on from NZ_JBBYGR010000014.1 coordinate 26,811, forward strand.
CCAGCCAATCGTCGCGGGTCAGGCCAGCGGGATCGATGGCCACGTCATGCAGCGCGGCGCGTAGCGTTTCGATCGGATCGCGCAGCGGGTCGATGCCCAACCTCTGCACGAACAGTGCACGATACGTCAGCACCTGCACTGCGGCGTCGCGGCCGACCAGCGCGAGTGCGCGGCGTATCAGCGCGATGGTTTCCTGCGCCAGGCTGCGGTCGTTCCAGCCGATCCGATACCACTCGAGCATGCTGAACTCGGGGTTGTGGCGGCCACCGGCTTCGCCATTGCGAAACACCCGCCCCAGTTCGTAGCAATCGCCCGCGCCGGCGGCAAGCAGGCGTTTGAGCGGATATTCTGGCGAAGTGCGCAACCAGCGCACCGGCGCACCGGCGTCGACATGGCCGGTAAAGCGCGTGCTGAAACTTTCGATATTCGGTTCGGTGTTGCCGGCCTGCGAGAGCACCGGCGTTTCCACTTCCAGCACGCCGCGCTCGGCGAAGAAGTTGCGGATCGTGGCGTTGAGCCGGGCCCGCAACTGCAACGCGGCCAGATCGAGCTGCGCCGTGCTCATCGCTGTTGGCCGTGTTCGCCCAGGAAGGCCAGCAGACGCGCTTCGTCCCAGATCTCCACGCCCAGCGATTGCGCCTTGTCGAGCTTGGAACCGGCTTCTTCGCCGGCCACCAGAAACGCCGTCTTCTTGGAGACGCTACCGGCGACCTTGGCGCCCAATGCTTCCAGCCGCTGCTTGGCCGCATCGCGCGTCAGCGCAGCCAAGGTCCCGGTGATGACCACGGTCTGTCCATCGAGCGGGCCAGTCTTTTCTTCGCCAGCCTCCGGCATCATAGCCAGCAGCGCGGAAAGCTTTTTCTGGGCATTAACCGCGAGCGTGTCGTTGGCCGGCACCAACAGCCAAGTCGCGAGCGACTCGGCCACTGACTGCGGTACACCCGCTTCGACGAGAGGCTCGGGACCGCCATTGCGCAGGGCATCGATGGAACCAAACGCAGTCGCGATCTGGGCGGCGCGAATCGGCGTCACCTTGGGAATCTCCAGGTCCTCCAGCAAATTGGCCAAGCGCAGCTCGCCGCGCAGCTTCGGCGAAGGCGGATGGGTGTCGCCGATGCGCACCTTGCGCGCCAGCAGATGATCGATGGCCTTCTGATTCCCGGGCTGATCGAAGAAATGCCCCAGCGAACGCGCCACTTCTCCACCGATATCCGGCACGCGCTTGAACAGCGGCCAAGGCAGATGACGAATCAAGTCCAGATCGCCAAACCACGCCGACAACGCCTTCGCCGTGCTTTCGCCTACGTGTTCGATGCCCAGCGCAAACAGAAAACGCTCCAGCGTGGTGTCGCGCGATGTTTCAATCGCCTCGATCAGATTCTCTGCCCACTTGGTGGCGATCTTCTTGCGATTCCAGTCGAACGTCGGCAGGCCTGCGCGCAGTAGATCGGCCTGCCAGGTTTGCGGCACCTCGCGCTCGCCGGCCAGGTCCACGCCGATACCGACCAAGGTGGCTTCCAGCTGTGCATACGCGCCGCTGGCCAGATGCTCGCGCGCCTCGCGCAAGAACGCATGCGGACTTTCGGCCGTGCTGATCATGCGCAGTTGCAGCAGCTGATCCACCGTGAGCAGATACAGATCGGCCACACCTTGCACCACGCCGCTGTCGACCAACACCTCGATGAATTTTTCGCCCAGACCATCCACATCCATCGCGCGCCGCGAGACGAAATGCCGGAAGGCTTCCTTGCGCTGCGCCGGGCAGGTCAACTCGCCGGAGCAGCGCCACACCGCCTGACCTTCTTCGCGCACGATCTCCGAACCGCAGACCGGGCATTGCGTGGGCATCTGCCACGACTGCGTTGCGGGAGGGCGTTGGTCGGCTACCACGGCGGCCACTTCAGGAATCACATCGCCGGCGCGGCGCACGATCACCGTATCGCCCACGCGCACATCCAGCCGCGCGATCTGGTCGGCGTTGTGCAGCGTGGCATTGGTGACGATCACCCCGGCCACATGCACCGGCTTCAAACGCGCCACCGGCGTGGCCGCACCGGTACGTCCGATCTGGATCTCGATGGCTTCGACGGTGGTGGACTGTTCCTGCGCCGGGAACTTGTGCGCAAGCGCCCAACGCGGCGCACGCGAGACGAAGCCCATCTCGCGTTGCCCGGCCAGATCGTCGAGCTTGTAGACCACGCCATCGATATCGAAGGGCAAGCCGTCGCGCGCCTCACCGATGCGCTGGTAATACGCCAGCAGACCGTCGCTGCCCTGCACCACTTCGACTAGCGAACTCACTGGAAATCCCCACGCGCGCAGCTGCGCCAGCATTGCTGAATGAGTTGACGCAATACTTTGCGGAATCTCCTCAAAGAGGTCCTGCTCTACTTGAATGAGCCCTACCCCATATGCAAAAAAAGAAAGCGGACGCTGAGCCGAGATACGACTATCTAGCTGACGCAAAGAGCCCGCGGCCCCATTCCTCGGATTGGCGAGAAGTTTTTCGCCCCGAGCCATAGCACGCTTATTGAATTCAGAAAACCCATCACGTGGCATATAGACTTCACCCCGAACCTCTAAGATAGCCGGAACGTTGTTGCCCTTTAATTTCAATGGAACTGACCTTATTGTCCGAATGTTCTCACTAACATCCTCGCCAACATCGCCGTCACCACGGGTCACACCTTGAACGAACTTGCCTAGTTCGTAACGCAAGCTAATTGCTAGACCATCAAATTTTGGCTCTACAGAAAATTCGAGCGGGTTCGAGCTGCCCATTCGACGAAAAATTCGATCAACGAAGTTTTTGACCTCAACTTCATCAAATGCATTCGCCAAAGAAAGCATGGGGATTGAGTGTCTAACTTTTACAAATGATTTCCGCACTGCTCCACCCACCCTCATGGACGGTGAGTCAGCCGTGACTAGTTCTGGATACTTCTGCTCCAGTTCCTGTAACTCTCTAAAGAGCTGGTCGTACTGAGCATCTGTAATTTCAGGATCTGCAAGATCGTAATACCGGTGGTCAGCATTTTCGATACGCCGCCGAAGCTCTCGTGCCCGCTCAATCACACCTTGCTCCATCGTCTCAACCAATTGCCCACTCAAGATCTTCAATTCTATCGCTCTGCAAGCGAAGTGGTATGATGACATACCATCGACTGGCTCAAGGGCAAGGGCTACACCTGCCTGCCCTCGCAGGTCAACTGCTTCCTGCTGGACGTCAAGCGCGATGCAGGCGTGTTCGCCGATTCGATGCAGAAGCAAGGCGTCATCGTCGGCCGCAGCTGGCCGATCTGGCCCAAGCGCGTGGATGTGAGCGTGGGCACTGAAGCGCAAATGCTGCGCTTCCGCGAGGCGTTCGGTAAAGCCAAGCGCTAATTGGCGAAGCGTTCGATCAAGCGAACCACCAACCCGGTTCACATGGAAGAAGGTGCCCCGAAAGAAGCGGATGAAGGTGCGAGCGAAGCCTCGCCTTGTTCGATTGAACGAGTACGTCGCTGCGCACCCTCATCCAACCACATCTCCCGTGGGCAGTGGGCTTCGGATTCCTACTGATCGAACGCCTCAGGCTCCGGCATGCGCAGCGTGCGCCGGATCCAGAAATAGCTGATCACGAAAGTCAGCGTCATCGAGCCGGCGTTCCATCACAGCAACTCGTGCAGGAGCGGCGGGCCGTGCAGGATGTGCAGGGAATAGCGGCGATCCAACAACGCGATGGCATGCGGCATGAACACGCTGACGAAGGGCGTCGGCATCGGCGCGACCAGCGAGGCGATCGCAGCGGCAAAGCCCACGACCAGCCACGGCGAGTGCCGCGAGCGTCTGCGCAGGCGCGCGGTGCCTGGTAAAGATCCACAGCAACGGCATTGCCAGGATCGCCCACAGCACCAGCAGCAATGCCACCGCCAACACGCCCCGCAGGCGCAACATGCCAACTCACCAGCGCGGCGACTTGGTCAGCGGCGGTGCCTGGTGCTGGCGGTCGTAGGCGCGTAGTTCGTCGCGGATATGCGCCACGCGCTGGCGGCCCAATGCGTTGCGGCTGTCGTCCAGCACCACGCCATCCAGCAATTCGGCCATGCGCTGCACGGTGGGCAGCATTTTTTCCCAGGCATCCAGCGCGGTCATCGGCGCCGGCAGCGTGAGGAAGAACGCAATGGCCGGCGTCTGCATCTCGCGGATATTGGCCATGTCGAAACTGCCCGGCTTGAGGATGCTTGCCATGCTGAAAATCGGCCCGCGCTCCGGGTGCCCTTCCATCAGGCGGTGGAACACATTCATGTGGCCGAACACCAGTCCGGTCTTTTCGGCAGCAACCACCACATCTTCGCCGCGCAGCACCTGGCCCGCCTTGGCGGCCACGAACAACGACACGATCTTGTCGAACTCCTGGTTCGGGCGTTTGCCGACCTCGTTACCGCCGGCGGCATCGTGCTCTTCCAGGTTCAGCTCGCTCTGCTCGATGCCTTCACCGCGCTCCGCAGCTTCACCCTCCACGCCGGGCCCGCTGGAAATCACCGGTTCGCGACGTTCGCGCAGCTGGCCCTCGTGCTTGTCGACCCGGCGCCCTTGCGGCGATTGCTTCGGGCGACCAAACAGGAAGATGGCCGCGACCAGCAGCAGTCCAGCGATCAGGATCCCGATCCGGATCATGGCCATGTCGGACATTCAGCGTGCCTCCGCATAAGAGTGACAGATGTCGAGATTCCAACAAGCATGGCACGTCATGCCGCACCCGCCAAACGTGCGGCCTCTTCCAGGTCCACGCTGACCAGCCGGCTGACGCCCGGCTCGCGCATGGTCACGCCGGACAACTGGCGCGCCGCTTCCATGGTCGCCTTGTTATGGCTGACGAACAGGAACTGCACCTTCTCGCTCATCTCGCGCACCATGTTGGCCAGGCGGCCGACATTGGCTTCGTCCAGCGGTGCGTCCACTTCGTCGAGCAAGCAGAATGGCGCGGGGTTGAGCTGGAAGATCGCAAACACCAGCGCCACCGCCGTCATCGCCTTCTCGCCGCCGGAGAGCAGCGAAATGCTGGACACGCGCTTGCCCGGCGGGCGCGCCATGATCGTGACGCCGGTGTCGAGCAGGTCTTCGCCGGTGAGTTCCAGATACGCATGCCCGCCGCCGAACAGGCGCGGATACAGCGCCTGCACGCCGGAGTTGACGCGGTCGAAGGTGTCTTTGAAACGGCCGCGGGTTTCGCGGTCGATCTTGCGGATGGCTTCTTCCAGCGTTTCCAGCGCGGTATTGAGGTCCAGGTTCTGCGCGTCCAGATATTCCGAGCGCTGCGCAGCCTCGCCGTATTCCTGGATGGCGGCCAGGTTCACCGGCTCCAGGCGCCGCATGCGGCCGTCGATCTGGCCGACGGTCGCTTCCCATTCGGCAGGATTGGCCGACTCGGGCAAGCCATTGACCACATCTTCGAGCACGAAGCCTGCTTTCACCACTGCGGCCGACAACTGCTCGGCGCTGAGCACCAAGGCCTGCTGATCGAGCTTGCGTTGCGAAATGCGTTCGCGCTGCGCCAGCGCCTGTTCGTCGCGCTGCTGGCGGGTCTGTTCGAAGCTGCGCAGCTCGCTGTCGATACTGTCGAGCAGGGTGCGCGCTTCGCCCAGCGCGCGCTCGGTGCGCACGCGCTCGCTCAAGGCGGCCTGATGTTCGTGCTCCAGCGTTTCCACCGGCGAATCGCCTTCACTGAGCTGGGCCACCAGATCTTCCAGTCGCGTGTCAAGCTGGCCGCGCTGGCTATCCATGCGCTCCAGCGTCTGACTCAGCGAGGCAATCTGAGTGCGCTGCGATTCCAGCGTCAACGCCAAGGCATGCATCGCATCGCGCACGCCGCGTGCGGCATCGCGCGCTTGATCGCGCGCATCGGTGAGCTGACGACGCTCGCTTTCCAGCGCTTCGCGCGTGCCCTGCAGATCGCCCATCAAGGTGACCGCATCTTCGAGCTTGGCGCGCGCCTCGCGTGCCTGTTCGCGGCTGGTGTCCAAGGTTTCCAGCAGCTGTGACAGGTCGGTTTCGATGCGCTCGATGCGCGTGCGCGCCGCATCCACCTTGCCTTGCTGACTCTGCAACTGCCCGGCCAGTTCGGAAACGCTGCGGTGCGCCATGTACAGCTGGCGCTGCGCGTCTTCGCGCTGCTGCTCCGCCGCAAGCAGTTGTTCGCGGAAGCTGGCGAGCTGGTGCTCGAGCTCGGCTTCGCGTTCCTGCAAGGTTTCGATCTGGGTGCGTAGCTCCTGGATCTGGCGCTCGCGCAGCAGCGCGCCCTGCTTGGCCGCGCCCGAGCGCGAGACGCGCACCCAGCCCTCGCCCAGCCGCTCGCCATTGCGGGTGATGACCGAGTCGCCTTCAGGCAGGCTGCGTTGCAGCGTACGCGCCGCGTCCAGGTCCTCGGCGGTGTGCAGACGTGCGAGCAGGCGACGGATCGCAATCGGCCCCTGCACCTTGGCGGCCAACGAGGTCGGCGCGAAGTTCGCGTTGTCGGTTGCGCTGGACACCAGCGCGATGCGGCCATCGCCCAACTCGCCCAACGCGTCGACCAGTTGCTCCGGCGCATCCACCAGCACGCCTTCGATCAACTGCCCCAGCGCGCCTTCGACTGCATTTTCCCAGCCGCTCTGGACGCTGATGCGCTCGCCCACGCGCGCTGCCGAATCCAGTCCGCGCGACTTGAGCCACGCCACTGCCGCGCCCTGCTCCTGACCAAGCGCAGCCTGCTGCAAGGTTTCCAGCGACGACAGCCGACCGCGCGCAGCCTGCGCCTGCTTGCGCACTTCGGCCAGCTCGCCCTGGCTTGCCCGTTGCTGTTCCTGCAGCCCGCCGAGCGCGTGCTTGCGCGCTTCGACCTGCTCGGTCAAACCGTCCAGCGAGGTCTTCTGGGTTTCATGGCGCAGTTCGATCTGCTCGAACGCCTCGGCCAATGCATCCAGATCCAAGCCGGCGCGCTCGTTGACCAGCGCTTCGCGGCGACGATCGGCTTCCAGCGCCTGGCGGTCCAGATAATCGACGCGCGTGCGCTCCACTTCGCCGGCACGCGAGGCTTCGCCGGTGTCGCGGTTATGGGTTTCCCAGCGCTGCTGCCAGTCGGCCAGCCGCGCTTCGGCCTCACGCAGCGACTCCTGGCGGAATTCGTGGTCTTCGCGCAGTTGTTCCAGTTGCGGCTCGGCAGCGGCCACCGCTTCGCGCAGCACACTCAACTTGGCCGAGTCGCCACTGATGTGCTGGGTCAATTCCTGCAGCTGGCTCTGCGCCTCATCGCGCGCTTTGTGCAAACGATGCGAGAGCTCGCGCTGATGCTGGATCTGCTGCTCGATGCGCGCCAATGCACCACCGACCTGGTAGACATCGGCCTGCGCCTTGGCCACCGCTTCGGCAGATTCTTCGCGGCGCACGCGGCCGGTTTCGATACGCGCTTCGGCATCGCGTTGTTCGGCGATGAATTGCTGCAGGCGGGTCTCTTCCTGATTCAACTTTTCGCGCAGGCCCTGCAGCTGTCCATCCAGGCCGCGGTATTCCAGCGCCTTCCACTCGGCATCCTTGATCCGGCGCTCTTCCTGCAACGCCTGGTACTGCTCGGCCTGTCGCGCCTGGCGCTGCAGATGCGCGAGCTGCTTGGTGATTTCCTCGCGCAGGTCGCCCAGGCGGTCGAGATTTTCGCGCGTATGCCGAATGCGTGTTTCGGTTTCCTTGCGACGTTCCTTGTACTTGGAAATGCCGGCGGCTTCTTCCAGATACACGCGCAGGTCTTCCGGGCGCGCTTCGATGATCTGGCTGATCATGCCCTGCTCGATGATCGAGTAGCTGCGCGGCCCAAGGCCGGTGCCCAGGAACAGATCGGTGATGTCGCGGCGCCGGCACTTGGTGCCGTTGAGGTAGTAGGCGCTGTTGCCGTCGCGGCTGACCAGGCGCTTGACCGATATCTCGTTGAACGAGGCGAACTCGCCGCTGATGGTGTGATCGGAATTGTCGAAGATCAGCTCCACCGTCGCCTGCGACACCGGCTTGCGCGCCGAGGAGCCGGAGAAGATCACGTCGGTCAGCGAGTCGCCGCGCAGGCGGCTGGCCGAGCTTTCGCCCATCACCCAGCGCACCGCGTCGATGATGTTTGACTTGCCGCACCCATTGGGGCCGACTATGCCGGTCATATTGGTGGGCAGATGCAACGTGGTCGGGTCGACGAACGACTTGAAACCGGACAGCTTGATCGTGGACAGGCGCATGGGGACTGGAGATTCCGGGCACCGCGCGGACCAAGCCGGCAGGCGCTTTTCCTGTGAAGCCAGCACGCAAGCCCTTGATCCATAAGATCTGCAGGCCGTGAAACCGGCAATGGGGCATGAGTATAACGGGCATGCCCGCACTGGCGGCGGCACCCCAAAAACGAAGGGCGCCTAACAAGGCGCCCTTCGGATGACACAGACGGCTTGGATCAGGCGTCGGATTCGACGATGACCTTGACCGTGGTTTCCACGTCTGCGTGCAGGTGCAGCACAACGTCGTACTCGCCGACATTGCGGAATGCGCCTTCGCCCAGGATCACTTCGCTCTTTTCCAGCGGCAGGCCGGCGGCAGTGAACGCCTCGGCGATGTCGCGCGGGCCAACCGAGCCGTACAGCTTGCCTTCGGTCGACGCGTGCGCGCAGATGGTGACGCTGGCGCCTTCGAACTTGGTGGCGCGGCTCTGTGCGTCGGCCAGGATGCTGCTGGCCTTGGCTTCGTACTCGGCGCGCTTGGTTTCGAACGCCTCCACGTTCGCAGCGGTGGCCGGCACGGCCTTGCCCTGCGGAACGAGGAAGTTGCGGCCGTAGCCCGGCTTGACGCTGACCTTGTCGCCCAGGTTGCCCAGGTTGGTCACTTTCTGCAGAAGAATCAGATCCATGGTGGTGCTCCGTTATTCGTTAGCGCCGGCATGTGGCGGGCGCAACGGGTGCTGTCCGAACAGGAGAAGCCGGGAATCGGGATTGGGGAATCGTAAAAGCCCCGATTACCACCGCCCCTTCAATTACCAGGCCTCTATCAATTTGATGACCCGCACACGCATGCGCGGGTTTTATCAGTTGCCTCACACAGAAGAACCGTGTGGGTCCTGCGCAAGGAGCCTCGCAACTGGCGGACTCCTATGCGGCAATCCTTAGACGTCGTGATTGTCCGTGTACGGAATCAGCGCCAGGAAACGCGAGCGCTTGACGGCCGTCGCCAGCTGACGCTGGTACTTGGACTTGGTACCGGTCACGCGGCTCGGCACGATCTTGCCGTTCTCGGTGAGGTACTGACGCAGGGTGTTGAGATCCTTGTAATCGATCTCCTTGACGCCCTCGGCGGTGAATTTGCAGAACTTGCGACGACGGAAGAACTTGGACATGACAGCGCTCCTTAAGCGGCTTCGGCGTTGTCGCCGTCTGTATCGGTGGCAGCGGGGACATCGCCCTCTTCATCGTCACGACGACGACGCTCGCTACGCTCGTGCTTGTCGCCCTTCTCGTCCTTGCTCTTCATGATCAGCGACTGCTCGGTGTCCGGGCCATCGCGCTTGACGACCAGGTGACGCAGCACTGCATCGTTGAAGCGGAAGCTTTCCACCAGCTCGCTCAGCACGGCCTGGTCGACTTCGATGTTGAGCAGCACGTAGTGCGCCTTCACCAGGTTCTGGATCGGGTAGGCCAGCTGACGACGGCCCCAGTCTTCCAGACGGTGGATGGTGCCGTTACCGCCCTCGATCAGCGACTTATAGCGCTCGATCATGGCCGGGACCTGCTCGCTCTGGTCCGGATGGACCAGGAACACGACTTCGTAATGACGACTCATGTTGTTTTACCTTTCGGATGTGGCCACGTGGGCCAGACAGCTCCCCGGAAATCCGCGCAGGCGACCGGTGGAGCAAGGATTCCCGCCCAAGATCTGGACAGGAAGCAGGAAATTATGGCAGTTCAATTGCTTAGCTGCAACTGACCAGGCTGCAAGGAGGTTTGAAGCCCCTCTCCCGCCGGGAGATGGGTTGGGGTAAGGGTTCGGGGGCAAAGCCACTCGTGTCGTTCAACTATCGGGGCGTTCAACCACGCGAGGCTTCGCCCCGTCCCCTCATCCGCCCCTGCGGGGCAGCTTCTCCCCGATGAAAGAGGACAATGTCCCGCAGAGAGTAAGGAATAGCGTGCCGGCCGGCTCAGCGATGCTCGTCTGCGGTCGTGAAGCTCTCCCCGCAGCCGCATTCGGCGGTGGCGTTGGGATTGCTGAAGGTGAATGTCTCGCTGAGGCCGTGCTTGCCGAAGTCGATGCAGGTGCCATCCACCAACGGCAGGCTGACGGGGTCGACGAAGATGCGTACCCCGCCCTGCTCGAACACCGCGTCATCATCGCGCGCCTCGCGCGCCAGGTCGATGATATGGCCCCAGCCGGAACACCCGGTCTTGGTCACGCCAAAGCGCAGACCCAACGCACCCGGGGTCTGCTGCACGAAACGCTGCACGCGCTCCAGCGCGGCGGGGGTGAGGCTGACGGTCATGAGGGCACTCCAAAACAGTGGTGACAAGTATAGCCAGGCCGCATCAACCTGGCAGAACGCTGAGCAGCGGCGTTTGCCATAGATGGGGGCAATGCGCGCCTGCGACAAGCGTAGCCGTCGGCAACCTGTTCACAGATGCTCGCGCCGGCGCGGCCGCAGCCAGTAAACTCGCAGGCCATTCAAGGTCGCTACGGCGAGGAACAGTCATGACGGTGGTCAGCGTTGAACATGCGCTTGCGGGGAAGCTCCCCGAAGGCGGCGAAGTCACGGTACGGGGGTGGGTACGCACCTTGCGCGGATCTGCCGGACTGGCCTTCATCAACGTGACCGACGGCTCGTGCTTCGCTCCGATCCAGGTGGTAGCCAACGACACGCTGCCCAATTTCGACGAGATCAAGCGCCTGACCAGTGGCTGCTCACTGATCGCCAAGGGCGTGCTGGTGAAGTCGCAGGGCAAGGGCCAGTCGTTCGAGATCCAGGCCAGCGGCGTGGAGATCGTCGGCTGGGTCGAAGACCCGCTGACCTATCCGATCCAGCCCAAGCCGATGACGCCGGAGTTCCTGCGCGAAGTGGCGCACTTGCGCCCGCGCACCAATCTGTTCGGCGCGGTCACACGTATCCGCAACTGTCTGGCGCAGGCGGTGCACCGCTTCTTCCACCAGAACGGCTTCAACTGGATCAGCACACCCATCATCACCACCTCCGACGCCGAAGGCGCCGGGCAGATGTTCCGCGTCTCCACGCTGGACATGGTCAACCTGCCACGCGATGCCACTGGCAATGTGGATTTCAGCCGCGACTTCTTCGGCAAGGAAACCTTCCTCACCGTGTCCGGCCAGCTCAACGTGGAGGCCTACTGTCTGGCGCTGAGCAAGGTCTACACCTTCGGGCCAACCTTCCGCGCCGAGAACAGCCATACCACGCGCCACCTGGCCGAGTTCTGGATGATCGAGCCGGAGATCGCCTTTGCCGATCTGGCCGAAGACGCGCGCCTGGCCGAGCAGTTCCTCAAGTATGTGTTCCGCGCGGTGCTGGACGAACGTGGCGACGATCTGGCGTTCCTCGCCGAGCGCGTGGACAAGAAGGCGATCAGCAAGCTGGAAGCCTTCATCAATGCGCCGTTCGAGCAGATCGACTACACCGATGCGGTCAAGCTGCTGCAACACGCTGGCAAGACCTTCGATTTCCCAGTGGAATGGGGCCTGGACCTGCAGACCGAGCACGAACGCTGGCTGACCGAAGAACATATTGGCCGCCCGGTGGTGGTCACCAATTATCCCGAGCACATCAAGGCGTTCTACATGCGCTTGAACGACGACGGCAAGACCGTCGCCGCGATGGACGTGCTGGCACCGGGTATCGGCGAGATCATCGGCGGCAGCCAGCGCGAAGAGCGCCTGGATGTGCTCGACGCACGCATGGCGCAGTTCGGCCTGGATAAGGAGCACTACAGCTGGTACCGCGATTTCCGTCGCTACGGCTCGGTGCCGCATGCCGGCTTCGGTTTGGGCTTCGAGCGTCTGGTGGTCTATGTCTGCGGGCTAAGCAACATCCGCGACGCGATCCCCTACCCGCGCGCGCCGGGCAGCGCGGAATTCTGAGGTGAGCTTGCCGGCCGCCATCCCCATATTTCAATCGCTGGCCTTCGGGCTGGCGGGGATCACGGGGGGGCTGACAGCGATCCGTAGCGTGCTGCTGGCGGGGCTGGCGTCGCGCCAGCTCGACCCGCAACGCTGGTGGCAAACCAACACCGCGCGCGCCGCGCCCCGGCATTCCACGGCTCCGATGCGCTGGGCCATTACAGCGCTGGTCATTGGCGCGGCGCTCCCGCAACCTTTCCTGATGCTGGCGGCCACATGATTCTGTTCTTCGCCCTGTGCTTCGTCGGCCTGGCCGTCGCAGGTCTGACCGCGCTGCTGATCTTCTGGCCGCTGACCCTGGTACACATGCGCGACCGCCATCCGGAGGCATTGGCCAGCTTCGGCGACCCAGCCTTCATCAGCCCCGTGGCATTGCGCTGGTTGCTGGCGCGGCGTTACCGCGGCTACCGCGACAGTGGGCTGTCCGGTCTGGCCACACCCGCTTGGCTCTCGCTGCTCACCATTTTTTTCGGCCTGGGCATGGCGGCCCTGCTCGGCCTGATTTCCAAGGTAATGCAATGACAACGTACGAAGACACTCTGCAGGGCGCCCACGACTCCTGGTGGCTGGCCACGATCGGCCGCACGCTGATCTGGGCGCGCCTGCGCGTCAATGAAGCCGGCACAGCCGAAGTACTGGACAGCGACGGCAAGACGCTGCCCTACGACAGCGAAGACAGCGCACGCGCCGCCTTGTTCGATGCCGAATTCGTGGCGCTGGACGGGCTGGACGAAGAAGACGCGCGCATCCGCGGCTTTTCGCTGCACGAGGTCTCGCCGCCGCAGGGCGAAGACGATGCCGACCTGCGTGCGCGCATGGTTGTGAACATGGGCGGCCGCGCCTGACATGGACGCCCTGCGCGCATTTGCGCAGACCGATCTGGCCTTGCTGGACTGGCTGTTCGCACGCGATGCGTTTGTCGCCCTGATCAGCCGGGGGGAGGACGGACACCCGGCGATCTCGCACCTGCCGGTGCTGTATCAGCGCGATGGCCAGCATGTCGTGATCGAAGGCCATTGGGCACGTCCCAATCCGCAGGCGCGCACTCCTGGCGACGCGGTGATCGTATTGCAGGGCCCGCATGCCTATGTCTCGCCCACCTGGTACGTGGACAAGGACGCGGCTGCGCGCGTACCTACTTGGAACGATGCTGTTGCGCATCTGCATTGACGCTGTAGCCAGGTGCGCGATGAAGACGCGCTGGGTGCGTTGATCGGCCGCATGAGCGCGCACTTCGAACAGTGCGTGGGCAGCGGCTGGCTGTTCGAGATGGAGCGCGACAGGCACCCTAAGCCATTGCGTGGCCTGGTCGGCTTTCGCTTGGTCCCAAGCCGCATCGAATTGACCTTCGAGCTGAGTCAGAACCACCCGGCCGGCAATATCGCCGCAGTGAGCGATGCGTTGGCGCGACAGGCATCGGCCGATTCGCACGCGGTCGCCACGTTGATGTGCGATACATTGCGCGCACGCGATGGCGCAGCCTGAGCGCAGCGCACCGAGCGTTTTTCTGCATCACGGTTTTAGGCCTCCCTTGCCCTCTCCTCTCCCTCTGCCTCTGGAAAACTGCGCGCATGAACGAACTCAATCATTTACTCGAAAACAACCGCGCATGGTCCGAGCGCATCCGCCGCGAAGATCCCGAGTTCTTTTCCAAACTGTCGACCCAGCAGACCCCGGAATATCTGTGGATCGGTTGCTCCGATTCGCGCGTGCCGGCCAACCAGATCATCGACATGGCGCCGGGCGAAGTCTTCGTCCACCGTAATATCGCCAACGTGGTGGTGCATACCGATCTGAATTGCCTGTCGGTGATCCAGTTCGCGGTGGACGTACTCAAGGTCAAACACGTGCTGGTGGTTGGCCATTACGGCTGCGGCGGTGTGTTCGCCAGCCTGACCCAAAAGCGTATGGGTTTGGTCGACAACTGGATCCGCCACGTCACCGACGTGGCCGACAAGCACGAAGCCTGCCTGCACGACGCCGGCGATCTGCCGATACAGCACGCGCGCCTGTGCGAGCTCAACGTGCTCGAACAGGTGGTCAATGTGTGCCGCACCACCATCGTGCGCGATGCGTGGGAGCGCGGTCAGGAACTTTACGTGCATGGCTGGGTGTATAGCCTGCGCGATGGCCGCGCACACGACCTGGGCATGTCGATTGACCGCCACGAACTGGTGCAAGAGCGCTACGATGCGGCGCTGGCGAAGATCCAGGCTGATCGCGCCGAACGCTGAGCCGCACGCAACTGCATGGCCAACCGCCGCATCCATGTGAGGCGAGCGGTTGGCTATGCTGGACACCTTCTCCGCCGAGGAACCCTTGATGCTGATCCCGCCGATCAACCTGCATGCTTGGATCGAGGAACACCGCCACCTGCTCAAACCGCCGGTGGGCAACAAGTGCATCCAGCAGGATGGCTTCATCATCATGATTGTTGGTGGCCCGAATGCACGCACCGACTATCACTACGACGAAGGCCCGGAGTGGTTCTTCCAACTCGAAGGCGAGATGGTGCTGAAGGTGCAGGACGATGGCGTGGCGCGCGACATCCCGATCCGTGCCGGTGAAATCTTTCTGCTGCCGCCCAGGGTGCCGCATTCACCGCAACGCGCTGCCGGCTCAATCGGCATCGTGATCGAGCGCGTGCGTTTGCCACATGAGCAAGATGGCCTGCAGTGGTATTGCCCGCAGTGCAATCACAAGTTGTATGAAGCGATGTTCCCGCTGAAAAACATCGAAACCGACTTCCCTCCGGTGTTCGATCATTTCTATCGTTCGCTCGCGCTGCGTACGTGCTCGCAGTGCGGGCATCTGCACCCTGCGCCTGAGCGCTATGCCGCGGTCGAGGATTGACAGCGCCATGGCATGCGATCGCGCGCAGCAGGTTTGCCGCACGCATGCGTCGAAACCAGCGCCATGCTGCGCGCACTGATCGACCTCAAACCGCGCGATGTGCCCTTGCGCGTCGCGCTGCGCAACACTGCCGCAGTGGTTTTGCCGCTGGCGATCGGCGTGGCGACCGGACATGTCGCCGCAGGTCTGGCGGTATGCAGCGGCGCGCTCAACACCATGTTTTCCGACCAGCCGGGGCCGTATCGCGCACGCCTGCAACGCATGCTGATGGCAGCGCTGACGGCCGGCCTGGCGGCATTGCTCGGCATCTGGGTCGGCCACACCACGCCAGCGCTGGTGCTGGCCGGCCTGTTGCTCGGCCTGGGCGGCGGCTTGCTGGTGGCGCTCGGCCCGGTGGCAGCGCGGGTCGGCCTGACCAGCATGATCCTGCTGGTGGTCAGCGCAGACATGCAGCTGCCGGTGCGACAGGCACCCGGTGTGGCAGCCCTGATCTTCGCCGGCGGCTTGCTGCAGGTGTTGCTGGCGCTGGTGGCATGGCCGCTGCAGCGCTATCGCCCGGAGCGTTTCGCACTGGCGGAGTTGATGCGCCAACTGGCCGGCAGCGCCCGGAGGCCAGCGCGGCGGCGCCGGCAACGCAGGAAGTGCTCGATGCGATGGTGATGCTGCATGGCGAGCATCGCTCGCGTGCGATTGCGGTACAGAGCTTTCGCATCATCGCCGAGCTCTGCGATCGCGTGCGGCTGGAGCTGCTGTCGCTGGCCGATGCCGAAACGCGCCTGACCGAATCACAAGCGCGCCAGGCGATCGAACGCGTGCTCGAACGCAGCGCCATCGTGCTGGAACAGCTCGCACATGCGATGACCGTGGGCGAAGACCCGGTGGCAGCCAATGCGTCGATGACCGGTTTCGATGATCTGGTCGGTGCATTGGCACAGTTTCAGCACGGCAACGCCGATACCCGCGAACGCCACCTGGTGCGCGTCGCCGCGCGTGCGCAAGGTTTGGGCGGCCAGCTACGTGCGTTGGTGCGTAATGCGCACTGGGCCAGCAGCCGTGGCGAAATCCAGGCGCAACTGGCCGAAGCGCGCCTGCCGGCAGCGCTACGCCCGGCCGCGACCTGGGCCACCTTGCGGGCGAATCTGGATGTGTCGTCGGTGGCCTTCCGGCACGCCTTGCGGTGCGGTGTGTGCCTGGCACTGGCCATCGCCTTCCAGCGCTGGCAACCGCTTCAACACGGCTTCTGGATTCCGATGACCACCGCCATCGTGCTCAAGCCGGATTTCGGCGGCACCTTCAGTTTTGGCGCATTACGTGTCGCGGGTACCTTCGTCGGGCTGTTGCTGGCCACCTTGCTCGCGCACCTGGCCATGGACGGCGCCAGCATCCGCCTGGTCTTGTTGACGCTGTTTTGCCTCGGGTTTCGTTTACTGACGCAGGTGAACTACGGCATCGGCGTGGCGTTTCTGACCGGCATGCTGGTGCTGCTGCTCTCCTTCGAAGGCGTGTCGCCCGGCGCAGCGGTCGGCGCGCGGTTGCAAGCCACCGTGGCCGGCAGCGCGCTGGCGCTGATCGCCTACGCGCTGTGGCCCACGCGCGAACGTCGGCAGATTCGCACCTCGCTGGCGCACTTGCTCAGCGCGTATCGCGACTATTTGCGCCGTCTGTTACTCGGCCAGATGGACAACCTGGGCGATACCCGCGCCGCCACGCGCGTAGCACGCACCAATGCGCAGGCCTCGATCGAGCGTTTGCGCGGCGAACCACGCAGCCGGCGCAATCTGCAGGAACTCAAACTGGCCGAATCGCTGCTGGCCAATGGCAACCGGCTGATCCGCGCCACCTTGTTGCTGGAGGCGGTGCTAAGCGACGGCCACCCGCTGCCCACGCTGGAGGCGTTGCCCGCCTTCGCGCAGCAGGCCGACCAGACGCTGTCCGAGCTGATCGACTGCCTGCGCAACGGCGGCATTGCGGCTGCGGCCACCTTGCGCAATGCCGAGCGTCAGCTTTCCGATGCGCTGGCCGCATTGCCCGACAGTTCGCCAACCACCGCCGCGCTCGCCGAGCCCATCGACCGCGTCACCGACAGCATCGGCACACTCACCCATTTGCTGCGCCCTGCCCTGCCCTGCCCGACCGGCCTGGGCCGAGGTGCCAGCCCTGCATGACGGCGCGCATGATGCCGGCGGGTAAACTGCTGGCCTGATCCGTGTTGCGAGCCCGACGATGACCGACCTGCTGTCCCGCGCCCATGCCGATGCCCTGGATGCCGCCGACCCGCTGCGCAGCCTGCGCGATGCCTTCGTGTTCCCGCAGCACGGCGATCGGGATCAGACGTATCTCGTCGGCAACTCCCTTGGCCTGCAGCCGCGCGCGGCGCGCGCAATGGTGGACGAAGTGCTCGATCAGTGGGGCACGTTGGGGGTGGAAGGTCACTTCACCGGCCCCACCCAATGGCTGACCTATCACCAGCTGGTACGCGATGCGCTGGCCCGCGTGGTCGGCGCGCAACCCGGCGAGGTGGTGGCGATGAACACCCTCAGCGTCAATCTGCACCTGATGATGGCGAGCTTTTATCGTCCCACGCACGAACGCGGCGCGATCCTGATCGAAGCCGGCGCGTTTCCGTCCGACCGTCACGCGGTGGAATCGCAGCTGCGCCTGCGCGGGCTGGACCCGGCCACGCATCTGATCGAAGTGGAGGCCGACGAACCCAACGGCACGTTATCGATGGCCGCCATTGCCGATGCCATCGCGCAGCATGGTCCGCGCCTGGCGTTGGTGCTGTGGCCGGGCATCCAGTACCGCACCGGGCAGGCCTTCGACCTGGCCGAGATCGTGCGACTGGCGCGGGCGCAAGGCGCGGCGGTGGGCTGCGATCTGGCGCATGCGGTGGGCAACATCCCGCTGACCCTGCACGACGATGGCGTGGATTTCGCAGTGTGGTGCAACTACAAATATCTCAACGCCGGCCCCGGCGCGGTGGGCGGTTGCTTCGTGCACGAACGTCATGCCAACAGCGATCTGCCGCGTATCGCCGGCTGGTGGGGACATGAGCAGCAGACCCGCTTCCGCATGGACCCGCAGTTCGTGCCCTCGCCCGGCGCCGAAGGCTGGCAGCTGAGCAATCCACCGGTGCTGGCGCTGGCGCCGCTGCGCGCATCGCTGGCGTTGTTCGACCAGACCGGCATGGCCGCGCTACGCGCCAAATCCGAACGACTCACCGGGCATCTGGAGCAGTTGATCCACGCGCGCGTGCCGCAGGTGCTGCAGATCGTCACCCCGGCCGAACCGATGCGCCGCGGCTGCCAGCTGTCGTTGCGGGTGGCCGGCGGACGCGCGCAGGGGTGCTCGCTGTTCGAGCATCTGCATGCAGCCGGCGTGCTCGGCGACTGGCGCGAACCGGACCTGATCCGCATTGCGCCGGTGCCGCTGTACAACCGCTTCAGCGATCTGCACACCTTCGTGGGCCAGGTGGAAGCCTGGGCGGCTGCCTGAGTGCGGCAGGCTGACTGCATTGCCACCAGATCATCTGTCCGGCATGCGGAATCGCCGCACGCCCACGTACACTCCCAGCCCGCCCAGGGCTGATGCGAGGGCGGCTGTCATTACCAGTCGCTGTTTTCCCCTTTTCGCCGGCACTGCGCCCGGCTGCCGCCGGACATTGCATTGAGCCCAGTTTCTCCGCGTTCCCTGACCTTGATAGGCGCCGGTCTGGCCGGTTGCCTGCTGGCTATCCTGCTGTCGCGTCGCGGCTGGCAGATCACCGTGTACGAACGGCGTGGCGACCCGCGCATCAAGGGCTACGAGTGCGGCCGCTCGATCAATCTGGCGCTGGCCGAACGCGGCCGGCATGCGCTGCGCCAGGCCGGCGCCGAAGAGCTGGTAATGGCCAAGGCTGTGATGATGCGTGGGCGCATGGTGCACCCGCTGGTCGGCGAACCGCAGTTACAGCGCTACGGGCGCGACGACAGCGAGGTGATCTGGTCGATCCACCGCGCCGCATTGAATGTCGCACTGCTCGATCTGGCCGAACAGGCCGGCGCGCGCGTGCATTTCTACCGCCGCCTGCATACGGTGGACTTCGACGCCGGCTACGCGCGCTTCATCGACGACCGCGACGACCAGCCGCACGAAATCCACTTCCAAAGTCTGATCGGCAGCGATGGCGCCGGCTCGGCATTGCGCGCGGCGATGCAGCGCAAATCGCCGCTGGGCGAACGCACCGAATTTCTGGATCACTCTTACAAGGAACTGGAAATTCCACCGTTGCCCGGCGGCGGGTTCCGCATCGAAGGCAACGCGCTGCACATCTGGCCGCGCGGGCGCTACATGTTCATCGCGCTGCCCAACGATGGCGGCACGTTTACCGTCACCCTGTTTTTGCCCAACGCCGGCGAGCCGAGCTTCGCCACTACGCGTAACGGCGATGAAGCATTCGCCTTGTTCGCGCGCGACTTTCCGGATGCATTGCCACTGATTCCGCAGCTCAAGCAGCATTGGGAAGAGCATCCGCCCGGGCTGCTCGGCACCCTGACCCTGGACCGCTGGCATCTGGATGGCCGCGCCTTGTTGATCGGCGACGCCGCACACGCGATGGTGCCCTTCCACGGCCAGGGCATGAATTGCGCGTTCGAAGATTGCGTGGCGCTGGCGGATCAGCTGGATGCCCACGACGACCTCGCCAGCGCGTTCGCCGCCTTCGAGGCGGCACGCCGCGACGATGCGGGGGCCATCCAGCAGATGGCGCTGGAAAACTATCTGGAAATGCGCGACCGCGTCGACGACCCCGAGTTCCTGCTGCAGCGCCAGCTTGAACAGCAGTTGCAGGCGCGTTGGCCCACCCGCTTCGTGCCGCACTACACCATGGTGACGTTCCTGCGCACGCGCTATTCGATTGCGCTGGCGCGCAGCGAGATCCAGCGCGAGATTCTGGTCGAAGCCACACGCGGACACAGCGATCTGTCGCGTCTGGATTGGGCTGCGTTGGAGACGATCGTCCATGCGCGCTTGGAGCCGCTGGACGGCGCGCACTGAGGTCGGCCACGGCTGTGGCCGACGGCGTCACTGGCGGCGACGGTAACGTGCCGCCTCCTGCTTGGTGTCATGACCGATGTCTCGGTGGCCCGGCGTCAGCGGCCACCGGACACCGCAACTGCCTTCAGCGTGCGGGCTGGATCCAAACAGGTGGCACACCGGCAAACTGCACAAACGCGCCGCTGACGCACGTGCGAGCCACCCGCAACGCCACGCCTCAGCGTGCCGGCGCTGCGATGAGTGATACTAGGCGGCAACGGCAGCGCATACGCCGCGCGCTGCGCATCTGGATGTCGTACCTGCATGCCTGACAGCTTTCTCTTCTACGACCTGGAAACCTTCGGCCAGGACCCGCGCCGCACCCGCATTGCACAGTTCGCAGCGGTGCGGACCGACGCGCAACTGCGCGTGATCGAAGAGCCGATCAGCTTCTTTGTGCAGCCGGCCGACGATCTGCTGCCCTCGCCCTACGCCACCATGGTGACCGCTATCACGCCGCAGCACGCGCTGCGCGAAGGCGTCACCGAGGCCGAGGCGTTCGCGCGCATCGCCGAACAGATGAGCCGGCCGCAGACCTGTACGCTGGGCTACAACTCGATTCGCTTCGACGACGAGTTCGTGCGCTGCGGCCTGTTTCGCAATTTTTACGACCCCTACGAGCGCGAGTGGCGCGGCGGAAACTCGCGTTGGGATCTGCTGGATGTGTTGCGGATGGTGCATGCGCTGCGTCCGGACGGCATCGTCTGGCCGCAACGCGAAGATGGCGCCACCTCGTTCAAGCTGGAACACCTGGCCAGTGCCAACGATGTGCGCGAAGGCGATGCGCACGAAGCGCTGTCGGACGTGTACGCCACCATCGGCATGGCGCGCAAGTTTCAGCAGCATCAGCCAAAACTGTGGGACTACGCGCTGCGTCTGCGCGACAAGCGCTTTGCCGCCACCTTGCTGGACGTCATCGCCATGCAGCCGGTGCTGCATATTTCGCAGCGCTACCCCGCCTCGCGTCTATGCGCGGCGGCGGTGCTGCCGCTGACACGCCATCCGCGCATCGACAGCCGCGTGATCGTGTTTGATCTGGAAGGCGACCCGGACGTGCTGTTGCGGCTAAGCCCCGACGAAATTGCCGACCGCCTGTATATTCGCGCCGCAGATCTGCCGGAAGGCGAGCGGCGTATTCCACTGAAAGAAGTGCATCTGAACAAGTCGCCCGCGCTGGTGGCCTGGCAGCATCTACGCGCTGCAGATTTTGAGCGCCTGGGCGTGGATCAGGATGCAGTATTGGCCAAGGCGGCACGCATGCGCGAATTGGGCCCCGAACTTGCCGAAAAGGTACGCCAGGTTTATGGCAGCGAGCGCGCACCTGCGGCAGCGACCAACGATGCTGACGCTTCGCTCTACGATGGCTTTCTGGCCGAAGGCGACAAGCGTCTGCTGGCGCAAGTCCGCACCAGCGCACCGGCCGAACTGTGCGCGTTGGAGTCACGCTTTCGCGACCCGCGCCTGATCGAACTACTGTTCCGCTACCGCGCGCGCAACTGGCCGCAGACACTGTCGTTCGACGAACAGGAGCGCTGGAACGCGTATCGCCGCCAGCGCCTGCTCGAAGATCGCGGCCTGGGCGAAGTGACCCTGGAACAGTACAACGCGCAGATCGTGGATTTACGGCGTGCTCACCCCGACGATGCTACCAAGCAAGCCCTCCTCGACCAGCTCGCCGCCTGGGGTTTGGACCTCCAACGCACGCTATGACCAGCTACTTTTCCGACGCCAGTTTCACGTTCCTGCGCGCCCTGGCCCGGCACAACGACAAAACCTGGTTCAACGACCATCGGCATCAGTACGAGGCGCATGTGCGCCAGCCGTTTCTGCAGCTGATCACCGATCTGCAGCCGGCACTGGCGCAGGTCAGCCCACACTATCGCGCCGATCCCAAGACCCAGGGCGGCTCACTGTTCCGCATCTATCGCGATGCGCGGTTTTCCAACGACAAGTCACCGTACAAGAACTGGCAGGGCGCGCGCTTGTTTCATGAGCGCCGTCGGCAGATGCCGGCGCCCTCGTTCTATCTTCACTTGCAGCCGGGCGAAAGTTTTGTCGGCGCGGGTTTGTGGCATCCGGAACCGGACACGCAACGCAAGCTGCGCCAGTTCATTTTCGATAACCCCGGCAGCTGGAAAGCCGCCGCGCACAATCCGAAGTTACTGCGCAAATTCACCATGGACGACAGCGAAAAACTGGTGCGTGCGCCGCGTGGATTCCCCAACGATTTCGAGTTCATCGACGATCTCAAGCACCGCAACTGGGCGTACTTGCGTCACCTGGACGACAGCATCATGACCGGGCCGCGACTGCGTCAGACCATTGAAGCGGACCTGGTGATTCTGGCGCCTTTTGTCGATTACCTGTGCGCGGCCCTGGATCTGGAATTTTGAAGACTCAGGATCTACCGCTAGGCCAGCAGCGACGGACGCTGGGCCGCACCAAGCTATTGGTCTCACCGATCGGTTTGGGGTGTTCCGGCTTTTGGGGCCACCGCCGCTTCGACGAAGGCGCCGCCGCACGGGTGGTCGAGTCCGCGCTGGCGCAGGGCGTGAACCTGCTCGACACCGGCCACAACTACTCCGACTTTCATGCGGAACCGCGTCTGGGACGGATACTTCGCCCCCTGCTCGCACAATATCCGCGGGATTCGCTCGTCGTCTCCAGCAAGGGCGGCACCTTGACCGGTCAGGCCGGTATCAGTGGTGCAGAGCAGCGTGACTTCTCTGCGGCAGCGATCACTGCCAGTTGCGAAGCATCGCTGCGCAATCTTGGCTTGGACTATCTCGACATCTACCAGCTGCATGGCGCCAGCGAGCACGACATCAACGACGACCTGCTGCTGGCTATGCAGCGTCTGCGCGAGCGTGGCTTGATCCGCCACACCGGCATCAATACGCATTCGGCATCGACCCTGCGCTGGATGATCGCCAACCCCAACGTCTTGGATGCGGTGCTGCTGGACTACAACGCGCTGCAGCAGGACCGTGAACCGCTGATCGACCAGCTGCAGAAGGCGGGCATCGGTGTCCTGGCCGGCACCGTGCTTGCGCAGGGCCACCTCTTGCCCGCGCGTGCGCGCCTGCCGCGTCTGGCCGATGCCTGGTATCTGGCACGCGCCTGGCTGAAGCCCAGTAGCCGTGCTTTGATGCAGTGTTCACGCGACATGCGCAGTGCAGTGGCTTCGATCGATAGCCAGCGCCCCGCACAGACGGCATTCGCATATGTCCTGCAACACCCGGGTGTGGCCAGCGGCATCCTGGGCACCACCCGCATCGGCAACCTGGATGAAGTGCTGCAGACCCGCATACAGGCGCTGGACACCGCCCAACGGCAACGTCTGGTCGCCGCCTTCGGCGATGGCCGCGGCTCACCCAGTCACTGATCTTCACCTGCGGCAGCCGCAATTGCGGCAGTCTGGGCGCCATGAAAAAAGCCATCGGCATTCTCGTTGTTGTCTTGCTGGCCGTCACTGCGTGGTGGTTCGGCGGGCCTTACCTGACCATGCAGGGCCTGTCCAAGGCTATCGAGCAACGCGATACCGCCGCACTAGAACACTACGTCGACTTCCCGCGTGTGCGTAGCAGCCTGCGCGCCCAGCTCAACGATTATCTGGTGCGGCAAGCCGGTCCAGACATCGCCGCCAGTCCGTGGGGCACGTTGCTGTATGGCCTGGGGAACCAACTCGGTGGTGCGGCGGTGGATACGCTGGTGACGCCGATCGGCATCGGTGCACTGTTGCAGGGGCATGTCCTGTGGAAGCGCGGCCGCAATGAACTGCAGGGCGGCGATCCCTTCGGCCCCACCGAACCCGCGCGACCGTTGAAAAACGCCAAACACCGCTTCGAGGCGCTGGACCGCTTCGTGATCGACGTCGAACGCGCCCCCGGCGAACCGCCAATGAAGGTCGTACTGGAACCACAGGGGTTGCGCTGGAAGCTAGTGGACCTGCAGTTGGGGATATCACCGGTGCCAGATGCCGGTTGAATGACGCTATCGTTCTCGCATTACCCTTCGTTGGCCACGCCGTGCGGCACATGACCTGCGGCCACATGCTGATGTTGGCGCGCACTGTCGATGTTGTGCTGCGAATCGTCGAAGAAGATATCCGCGCCAAAGGCCTCCAGAAACGGCCCTTTATGGCGCCCGCCAAGGAACAGCGCCTCGTCCAGACGCACGCCCCACTCGCGCAATGTGCGGATCACTCGCTCGTGCGCCGGTGCCGAGCGCGCGGTGACTAGCGCCGTGCGGATCGGCGATGCCTCGCCGGGCGGAACCGCAGCCTGCAAGGCATGCAGTGCCGACAGGAAATTGCGGAAAGGCCCGACCGACAACGGCTCGCGTGCGCGTTCGCGCTCGTGACGCCCGAAGGCTTCCACGCCCTGCTCGCGCGAGATGCGCTCGCTCTCGTCGCCGAAGATCACCGCGTCGCCATCGAAGGCGATCCGCAGCTGCGTGGACAGCCGGCTTTCGTCGTTATCTGCAATTGCTGCGGCAGCCTCGGCGCGTTCGCCGGGTGCGCGCGGCATGATGGTCGCCGCCGCGATGCCATGGCTCAGCGCGCGCCGTACCGATTCAGGATTGGCCGACAGGAACAGATCAGTGCCGAATGGCTTGACGTACGGCCAGGTCGGCTGGCCCGAGGTGAACGTGGCACGTACGATGCCCAGGCTGTAATGCTGGATCGAGTTGAAGATGCGCAAACCGGTATCGGCAGAATTGCGCGACAGCAGGATCACTTCCACGCGCGGCGCGTCTTCGGGCACATCGTGATTGAGCGCCAGCAGCTTGCGCACGACCGGAAACGCAACGCCCGGCTGCAAGACATCGTCCTCGTGCTCGCGCTGGAACGCCGAATACGCCTCCACCCCATCTGCCTCGAACAGCGCATGGCCTTCTTCAAGATCGAACAGGGCGCGCGAGGTCACCGCGACGGTCAATAATCTTGGGGAGTTGTCGGGCATTGGAGAGGCCGGGATGAGAGATTGGGAATTCGGGAGTGGTTTGGAGCAGTCATCGGGAACGTGAGATCAGGCGTTGAGTCACGTGCGCCGCATCGTAACCTGCCGGCGCAACCACGGGCGGACGGCATCGCGTGTGTCTGCCGTTGCCAATGCCCAATCCCGCCCCCTCACACCGCAAACTGCTCGCTGAAGATGCGCTCTTCCAGGTTGTGTTCGGGATCGAACAACAATGTGACCTGGCGCTGCGTGGATTCGCGGATGGTCACTTCGACCACGTCGCGGATTTCGTGCGAATCGGCAGTGACGCTGACCGGGCGCTTGTACGGGTCCAGCACACGGAAACGCACTGCGGTATCGGCTTTGAGGATGGCACCGCGCCAGCGTCGCGGGCGATACGGTGCGATCGGTGTCAGCGCCAGCGTGTGCGAGCCCAGCGGCAGGATCGGCCCGTGCGCCGAATAGTTGTATGCCGTGCTGCCGGCCGGCGTGGCCACCATCACGCCATCGCCGATCAGCTCGGCAATGCGGGTCTGGCCGTTGAGATCAATGCTGAGATGCGCCGCCTGCCGGGTCTGCCGCAGCAGCGACACCTCGTTGTACGCCAACGAACCGGCACTGGCCCCGGATTCGGTCTGCACCTGCATTTCCAGCGGCCGCAGATACGCCGGCTCGGCACGTTGCAGCCGCTCGAGCAGGTCGTCCTCGTCGTCGCGGTACTGGTTCATCAGGAAGCCGACCGAACCCAGCTTCATACCGAACACCGGCTTGTTGGAGGCGCCATGTCGGTGCAGCGTCTGCAGCATGAAGCCGTCGCCGCCCAATGCACAGACGATGTCCGCGCAGTCCAGCGCATGGTCGCCAAAGCGCTGCACAAGGCGTGCGCGCGCGGCCACCGCCGGCTCGGCGGGACTGGCAAGAAAGGCGATGCGAGGTGGTGCGGTCATCGTTGACTCCAAAGCATGCGAATCAGCATACCGCAGCCCTGTGCCGGGCTTGTTGCGGTCATGCCCTGTACGCGCATGGGCGGCCGCGATTGCGTCTGCGTGTCCAAGCGCGACGAACCAACGCCTGGGCAGCCGCCAGGCAAGCGCGGCCGTTGCACGGCGCGGCATGTGCCCCCGTACACCGCAGCTCTGAGTGCACCTAACAAAACGTCGCGAGCAGCTGTCAGGTGGGCGCGGAGGGCGCGCTCACAACCGCAGTGGACGCGCGGTACATGAGTATTCCGAGCACCGGCCGCGCCCGCCTGGCGGTGAGCGCAGTCGTTCTGTTAGCCGCTCCACGTGCGCCTTCCACGCCCACCTGACGACTGCTTGCTACGTTCGGGTAGCCGCTTCAGGCGTCAGCCGCCTGCAACCGCGGCAACCACGCCTGCTGGCTGCATCGCGACACCGTGAAGCACGCCATCGCATGCAACCGGCGTGAACTCAGGCCGTCAACCGCCAGGCACGGTGAATCCGCGCATGCCGCTCGAAATCCGGGTCGATGGTACGCGGGCTGATGTCCTCGCACTGCGCGAACTCCGCCACCCCTTCCTCATCCAGCTTGAAGCGACGAAAGTTGTTGGAGAAATACAACACGCCGCCAGGCGCCAACCGTGCCACGGCCGCACGCAACAGACGCACATGCGCGCGCTGGATATCGAAATCTTCCGCGCGCGCAGAGTTGGAGAAGGTTGGCGGGTCGCAAAAAATGACGTCGAAATGCGCGCGTTCGGCTTCCAGCCAGGCCAATGCATCGGCCTGCACCAGCTTGTGCTTGCTGCCGGCCAGCCCGTTCAACGCGAGATTGTCGGCGCACCACTGCAGGTATGTTCCCGACAGATCCACGCTGGTGGTGGACGCCGCACCGGCCACGGCCGCTTCCACGCTGGCCACGCCGGTGTAGCAGAACAAATTGAGAAAGCGGCGCCCCCTGCTCTGCTGCGCCATGGTGCCACGCAGCGGGCGGTGGTCCAGGAACAGCCCGGTATCCAGATAATCGAACAGGTTCACGCGCAGCAACGCGCCGTGTTCGCGCACGTGGACGATTTCGTTGCGCTGTTCGAAGCGACCGTACTTGCTGCCGCCCTTGCCGCGTTCGCGCGACTTCAGCGCCACGCGCTCGGCCGGTACCTCGAAGACCTCGCGTGCGGCGGCCAGCAGTTCGTTGAGACGACGGCGCACATCGGCCTCGGGAATCGTCGCTGGCGCTGCGTATTCCTGCACATGCAGGAAGATGCGCCGGTCGCCGTCGGCTTGCTGGTACACGTCGATGGCGGCAGAATATTCCGGCAAATCGGCGTCGTAGGCGCGGAAGCATTCGACGCCTTCGCGCGCGCGCCACTTCTTGAATTTCTGCAGATTCTTGCGCAGCCGATTGGCCACCATCTGCGCGCCTTCGCTGAGCGCGGTGGGTGCCGCCAGCGGGGTGCGTCGCGGCACTGCGATCGGGTCGCAGACGATCAACGCGCATTCGATCGCGCCGTTGAACAGCTGGTATTTCTTGCCCGCGCGCAGGCCGGTGGCATACGCCAGCTCGGCATTGCCGCACAGCAGGCTCGCGCGCCATTGAGGCACGGCGCACTGCAAGGTATCGCCCAGGCGCCGATACAGCGCCGCATCGGCGGCCAAGCGCTCGTCATAGGGCGGATTGCACACCACCACGCCGGTGGCCTGCGGTGGCGTCTGCAACTCGCCGACCTCGCACACGCCGAACCAGATCGCCTCGGCCACGCCGGCCACTTGCGCATTCTCTTTCGCAGCGCGGATGGCATGCGGGTCCATGTCGCTGCCGTGGATCACCTGCTTGAGCGCGGCGCGGCCGACGCTGTCGCGTTCGCGCGCTTCGCTGACCAGTTGCTGCCAGCCGTTGCGGTCGAAGCCGCGCCAGCGGCTGGGCAGATCGCTGCCGTAACGCTGCAGACCGGGCGCGACGTCGGCGGCCATCAGCGCGCCTTCGATCAGCAGCGTGCCGCTGCCGCACATCGGATCCAGCAAGCCGCCGCCATCGGCATAGGCGCGCGGCCAGCCGCCGCGCATCAGCACCGCTGCGGCCAGGTTTTCCTTCAACGGCGCCTCGTTCTGCGCCATGCGCCAGCCGCGCCGGTGCAGCGGGCCTCCACCCAGGTCCACCGAGATGGTGGCGCGGCCTTTACGCAGCGACAAATTCAGGCGCAGGTCCGGGCTTTCCACGTCTACCGACGGGCGCTCCAGCCCCTGCCGGCGCATGGTGTCCACCACCGCGTCCTTGATGCGCTGCGCTGCGTAGCGGGCGTGCGTGATCGCGGTGCCGGACACATGCGCGTCCACCGACAGCGTGTGCCCCACCGACAGATGCGCGTCCCACGGCAGCTCGGCCACGCCGGCGTACAGCGCGTCTTCGTCCGGGCAATCGAACTCGCTCAGCGGCCACAGCACGCGGCTGGCCAGGCGCGACCACAGCACGGCGCGCTGGGCATCGCGCAGTTCGCCTTCGACGTTGACGCCGGAGATAGTGGCGGTGGCCTTGCTGGCACCGAGCGCAAGCAGTTCGTCGGCAAGCAGGTATTCCAGGCCCTTGGCGCAGGATGCGAAGAATTTCACTTGGGCAGGTATCGATAAAGACGCTGGCCGCGGCGGCGAGCGTGGGAGCAGGACAGCGGGCCGGCGCCCGGGTGGGCAATGCCGTGGCCGCCGTGGACGGGGTGCAAATGGTCGGCCATCGTGGCCGGCATTACCAGCCCGTGCGCCGGATCGCCCGCCGCACGGTTCACCACGGCGCCAGCCGCCACTGCACCTGCGCCGTATCCAGGCGCTGCTCAAGGCCCAGCCGTTGCGGGAAGGCGGCATCGTGCGAAGCGACGATCAGCGCCCCCTGGTAGCTGCGCAGCAGCGCCTCGATCGCTTCCACCGAGGGCAGATCCAGGTGATTGGTCGGCTCGTCCAGCAACAGCAGTTGCGCCGGCTTTGCCTGGTACAGCGCACAGGCCAGTACCGCCTTGAGCCGCTGGCCGCCGCTGAGCTGGCCGGTGGGCAGGTCGGCACGCGTCTGGTCCAGCCCCAGCAGCGGCCAGCCGCCGCCGCTGTGCATGCGTCGGCGCACCCGGGTCTGCCTCCTGCAGTTGCACAACGGCCGCGCGCATCGGGTCCAGCAGCCCCAGATCCTGATTCAGCTATGCCACCGGCACGTGCACCTGGCACTGCCCTGCGCTTGGCTGCAAACGCCCTGCCAGCAACTGCAGCAACGCAGACTTGCCACTGCCATTGGGACCGACCAGACCAATCCGCGGCTGTCCCTGCAGCAGCAACTCCACCCGCCGCCCGCCCAGCCGCCCGTCCAGTGCCACTTGTTTCAGCGTGGCCAGGCGCCGCGATCCGCCGGTTGATGCGGTCGGCGCCAGCACAGCGATCGCCTGATCGGCCTCCACCTGCGCTGCGGCCGGCCGCACCACTTCACTCAGCCGCGCCTGTTCGGCCTGACGTTGCTGTTGCAGCCGCTCCCGCGCTGACGTCGCTGCGGTGCTTGTGCCCACCAAACAGGATCGCGGCCTGATTCGCCTGCCCCGCAGCACGCGCGCCGCGCGCCTGGCCTTGCTGTTGACGCTACAGTTGCGCGCGCAACGCCTGCTCGCCGCGTGCGCGCATGTGTTTGCGCTGTGCCAGCAGATCGCTGGCCGCCTGTGGCTCGATCGCGCGGCTGCGCATACAACGCGTCGTTGCCGCCGTAGCTGCGCAGCCCCTGCGCGGACAGCTCCAGGATGCGCTGCATCGCATCGAGCAAGCTGCGGTCGTGGCTCATCACCAGCAAGCCGCCGCTCCATGCCAGCAACTGATCCATCAGCCGCTGGCGTTGCGGACCATCCAGGTGATTGCTGGGCTCGCCCAGGATCAGCAGATCCGGTTGGGTCAGAAACGCGCCGGCGAGCGCCACGCGCATCGCTTCGCCGCCGCTCAATTGCGCGGCCGGTGCACGTGGATCGTGCCCACCCAGGCCTTGCCGTTCGAGTTCGGCGGCAAATTGCGCATGGGCGGTCCAGCGCTCGCCGACGCGTTCAAAATCGGCGGGCGCAACACCGCCAGCGGCGATGCGCTCCAGCGCATCCAGCAGCGGCGCGATACCGGCCAATTCGGCAATGCTTTGCTCCGGCGCAACGCTCACCCGCTGCGGCAGGTCATGCACGCTGCCGCTACGGACACAGCGCCCGGCACTGGGCAGCAGCTCACCGGCAAGCAGGCGCGCAAGCACGCTCTTGCCCACGCCGTTGCGCCCGACCCGGCCGGTAGCGCGCTGGTCGATATGGATGTTCAGATCGGAAAATAACGGGCTGCCATCGGGCAGCACATACGCAACGCTTTCCAGCGTCAGCGACGCACAGGTCATCCGGATCTCCATTGCATGCCAGCACACGCGCCGATCCAGGCGGACCAGCAGCGGGTAAGGCCGTCATCACGACGGCGGCATCAATGGCGCATTGGACCAATCCTCGAAAAGTTAAGCGCAGCCAGTCTGACCTGCGGCTCTACCGACGACACCCGCGCAGCACACCAGGCGCAGGCAGCCTGCGCTCAGCCCAGCCCGAACGCCGGGTGATACGCCACATCGGCCAGCGGCAGCAGCCGGTCGCCGAAGGCCAGCGCCTGCAGTTCCGAAGCAGGCACGTCGGGCAGCACCAGGCCGGGTTCGACCGCAAAGCCCAGGCGCCGGAAGAACGCTGGCTCGCCCAGCGCCAGACAACCCG
The DNA here is from genome assembly GCF_038405005.1 of Xanthomonas sp. JL1. Taxonomy (NCBI): domain Bacteria; kingdom Pseudomonadati; phylum Pseudomonadota; class Gammaproteobacteria; order Lysobacterales; family Lysobacteraceae; genus Xanthomonas; species Xanthomonas sp. JL1. The sequence goes on from NZ_JBBYGR010000014.1 coordinate 57,552, forward strand.
CAGCACCACGCTCGCGCAAGGTGGCGAGCGCCGCCTGCGCCAGCCGCGTGCCCAGCCCTTGTCGTTGGTGGCCTGGCCCGACGGCGAGCGGGCCGAGTGCGAACCAGCCGGGCGAATCGTCCGACAGCGTCACCGGCGAGACGGCCAGATGGCCGACGACATAGCCATCGTGGTCGGCCACCAGCGACAACGCCAATGCGCCGTCCTGACGCAAGCTGGCAATCACCTGGTGCTCGTCATGCCGGCTGTGCTCGGCGCGCATGAAGGCCACCATCGTCAGCAGTTCGATGGCGGCGGCGTCGCCTTCGGTCGCTTCGCGGATCAACACCTTCATCGGTGGCTCCGCGCGCAGCCGTGGCGCAACAGGGTCCGCATCACAGGCGCTGCAACAGTTCTGCGAACGCACGTGCCGACGCGTCGACGTGCGAGGCCAGGCGATGGTCGTCGTCGACCAGTAGCAAGCGCGCATGCCGTGCCTGGGCCCACGCGATCACGTCGGCGGCCGGAATCAGCTCGTCGCGCCAGGCATGCACGATCGAGATCGGCACTGGTGCGGCATCCAGCGCCGGCAGCGGGCCCATTTGGGTCGGCGGCACCATCAGAAACAAGCCGCGTGTGGGTACCTGCAACGACACCCGCCCGGCGATATACGAACCCAGGCTGGAACCGACCAGCACCAGCGGGCCCTTATCGGCGGCCGCACGTGCGATCTCCAGCAGCCGTTGCAGCCGGCCTTGCACGTCGCCGAGCGCGCTGACCTCGCGGCGTGCATCCAGGTCGGTGTACTCCGGGCGTTCGTGGGTCCAGCCCAACTGCTCGGCCACGTTGGCCAGCGCAGTCACCTTCAAGGCGTCCGGGCCGCTTTCGAAACCGTGCGAGAGGATGCAATGCCCGCGACTCATAGCGCCTGCACCGTATCGCCGATGCGCAGCACGCCACCGCGCAGGATGCGTGCGCACAGCCCGCCATGACCGCGCATGGCGCTGTAGCCGCCCGGGCCCAGCGCATCTTCCATGCGCGAACACGGATCGCACGGGTCGGTACCTTCCAGCTCCACCTCGCCAATGCGAAACCGCCGCCCCTTCAGCGCGATCAACGGAATGCCGGACACCACCACGTTGCGCCGCAGCGTGGCCGGCGCGATGGTCGCGTGTCCTGCCAACGCCGCAATCACCGGCAGATGCTCGGCCTGGATCAGGGTCACGCCGCGCTTGCCGCTGCCGCCCTTGTAGCGATCCCCCACCAGACCAATGCCGGTGGTGACCTGCGCCGCGTCCACTTCCAGCATTGCCACGTCGCGCGCCGGACGCACGCCGATCCAGGTCACCTGACCGGTCTGCGGCAGCGTCGCCATTAATTTGCCCAGAGGGCTGTCGGGATTCAAAGCCATCGCCGAATGCTAGCATCCGCTCCATGTCCGATGCCGTCCTGCCGTCGCCACCGATCACCTACGCGCCGCTGTCCTACGAATCGCGGTTGACAACACGCGCGCTCACCCAGATCGACATGGTGGTCATCCATTGCACCGAGTTGCCGGACATGGCGATGGCGCGCGAATACGGAGAGCGTGTGCTCTACGACAGCGGCACCGGCAACAGCGGGCATTACTACCTCGATCGCAACGGCAGCATCCAGCAATACGTCGCGCTGGAGCGCGTTGCGCACCATGTGCGTGGGCATAACCTACATACGCTGGGGATCGAACTGGTCAACCGCGGCCGCTATCCCCACTGGCTGGATTCGCGTCATCAAGAAATGACCGAACCGTATCCCGAAGCGCAGATCGCTGCGCTGATCAGCTTGTTGCAATGGCTGCAGCAGCAACTGCCTTCGGTGCGACGCATCGCCGGCCACCAAGCGCTGGATACCACCCAGCAAGCGGCCAGCGACGCCCCGGCGCGCAACATTCAGCGCAAACTCGATCCTGGCCCGTTGTTTCCGTGGCCGCGTATCGAGGCGGCGGTAAGCTGGTCGCACACGCCAGGTTAAACGGCATTTTTAGAAACCGCACGATGCGTACATGCGAGATGTCGTTGGTAGTTTTCGAAACTGCCCACTGGAACGCTCAACGCTCCGTCGCACGGTAGGTCTTCTCGCCTGCATTCACTGCCACGTCCAGTCGATTTTCGGGCGGCGCGATCGGGCAGACCACATGCGGCGTCAGTGCACACGGCGGATTTTCGGCCAGATTGAAATCCAGCACGACACGGCCATCGCGCGGCAATGCGGTGTAGAGATAGCGCGCGCCGCCATAACTCTCCTTGCCACTGGTGCGGTCGACAAACAGGAAGAACAGGCCCTGGCCATCCTCCTGCAGCAGCGGCTGCAAGCGGTATTCGTGGGCATTCCACGAGAACACCGCTTCTCCCGGCACCTCCACCGTGAGTGGCGTGCCGATCGACGTCAGCAAGGTGGTCGTGCGCGGCGCTGGATAGGGTTGCCACTGCGCCTGGATGCGCCACTGTGGATCGGTGGGGAAATATTCCAACCCTCCGAACTGCCTCAGCGCCGGCGATGCCGGGTCGCGGAAGCGCCATCCGTACAAGGCGCCGGTCTGCACCAGATAGAACTGCCGGCCATCCACGTCCAGCCGATCGCCGCGCTGCCCTGCCCGCTCCGGTTCCAGGCGAACCTCGTCGATACGCTGCCCATTGAGCGTCACCGACGCGGTGGCATCCGCGCGAAAGCGTACCTGTCCCGCAGCATCCAACGTCAGTTGCCCCAGCTGCGCGGGGCCCGCAGGCAGCACGATATCGCCGTGCGGGTCGCTGCCCACACGGTATTGGCCGGCGCGCAAGCGCCCCGAACCGGTATAGCTCAGCCACCCGTCGGGCGCACGCAGTTGCGTCAATCGCTCCGCGCGCGCGCGGTCCAGCGCGAGCTGATAGACATCGTGCTGCGCCGCATTTCGATAACCGGCAGCAGGCGCATCGCTGACGTCGGCGGTCGATTCCGCCGAACAGGCAGCCAGCGTCCACACCGCGACGCACAACGCGCCAACCCGTAACTGCAACCGCATGGTTCACCCAGCACTGCAAGAAACTGCGCTCCGCGCAGCGAACCTGCGTCACCACAGGCCACCGTTCCTGCCGCTATTGTGCCTGCAATCAGGAGCCGGTCGCGACCGGACGCGACGCGTTTTGCAGCCAACCGCTCCAGGAACCGGCGTAAACGCGCGCTCCTGACAGCCCGGCCACTTCCAATGCCAGCAACAGATGGCATGCCGTGACGCCGGATCCGCACATCACCACCACCTGGTCGGGCTGATACGCGCCGAGTAATGCGGACAATTCGGCGCGCAACTCGGCGACCGGCTTGAAGCGGCCATCGCGAAGACTCAACCCCAACGGGCGACTGACCGCACCTGGCACATGCCCCGCCACCGGGTCGATCGGCTCGACGTCGCCACGAAAACGCTCGCCTGCGCGCGCGTCCAGCAACCAGCCCGGCGCCTGCTGCAGTCGCTCCACGATCTGCTCGGCATCCACGACCGCGGCGGTATCGAAGCTGCCGGGATACGCAGCGCCATCATGCACTGCAGGTAGCTCGGTGCTTTGTGCAAACCCGGCGGCGCGCCATGCGGCCAGACCGCCGTCCAGTACCGCCGCCCGACGATGCCCCATCAGCCGCAACATCCACCACGCGCGTGCGGCCGCCATGCTGCCATCGCCCGCGTCGTAGACCACCACCTGGCTGTGTGGATCGATACCCCATTCGCCCAGACGTTTGGCGAATGCCGCGCTGTGCGGCAACGGGTGCCGCCCGTGCGCCGGTCGCGACAGGTCGGCCAGATCGTGGTCGAGATCGGCGTAATGCGCGCCGGGCAGATGTCCCTGCGCGTACGCCTTGCCCGCGGCGTCCGGGTCTGGCGCGGTCGGTGGCGCGGCGCGCGCATCCAGCAGACGCAGCTGCGGATGCTGCAACGTGGCCGCCAGCGTGGCGGCATCGACCAGCGTGCTCCAGTTCGGATCGGCACTCATGCAACCTGCTCCAGGCGACGACGAAGATTGAGAAGGATGGCCGCAGTTGCGCCCCAGATGCGGTGGCCAGGCCAGTTGTATTCCAGTACGCGGCGCGGGCACCCGCGAAATTCCAGTTCCACGCTGCGCAGATTGTCCGGGTCCATCAGGTAGGCCAGCGGTACTTCGAAGACGTCCGCCACCTCATCCGGCTGCGGGACCGCCACGAACGCCGGGTCGATCACCGCCACCACCGGCGTCACCCGGAATCCGCTGACGGTCAGAAACGGATCCAGATACCCCAAGGCGTGCACCTGCTGTGCGCCCAGCGCGATTTCTTCGCAGCTCTCACGCAGCGCGGCTGCGGCGGCATCGGCATCGGATGGTTCCATGCGTCCGCCCGGGAAGCTGACCTGCCCGGCGTGATGGCGCAGGCTGTCGGTGCGACGCGTCAGCAGCACAGTGGTGCCCTGTTCGCGGGGCACCAGCCCGCAGAGCACTGCCGCCTCGGCAGACGCGTCGCCGTCGGTCAGATCGATCAGTTCGGCATGGTTCCAGCCCGGCCCTGCCGGCGCAGTGTCCAGCGGATACAACGCTCGCCTGAGCTGCGCGTACTCAGGCAGCTGCGCCGTCAGCGCGCGTGCGGGCAGCACCGTATGCAGATAGTTCTGGTGTTCGGCGTCGCTCATGCTCATCCAGCGTGCAATTTCATCCATGCTGCGCAAACAGCCGACACAGTGCGACTGCGCATCCAGCGAACATACACCGATACACGGACTCGGCAGCCGGCCGGCCGCGAAATCGGGATCGGGATCTACATCGACATCGACATCGGTTTCGACATCGCTGCCGCTCATTGCCGGGTCTTACGGCCGCTGCATCGTTTCATTGTCATCTTCAGGCAATCGGTCGACCAAAACGACAACGCCGGCCTGGTGGCCGGCGTTGTCATCACAACATCGAATCACATCACTTGACGCTGACCAGCTTGATCTCGAACTGCACAGCCACGTTCGGCGGGAACGGGGTCCGCGGGTCGGCACCGTAGGCCTTTTCCGGCGGCAGGGTCACTTCCCACTTCGAGCCGGCCGGCATCTGCAGCAGCGTGTCGCGCATGGCCTGCATTTCGACTTCGCTGACCTTGATGGCCGGGATCTGCTGCGCTGGACGTGCCTTCTCGCGGTCGCCGAACGGGAACGGACCGGCCACTTCCAGCTGCACCGTGCTGGCCTGGGTCGGCTTGGCGCCCTTGCCGGCTTCGATCACGCGATACTGCACCCCGCTCGGCAGCGTCTGCACGCCAGCGGTGCCCTTGTTCTTTGCCAGGAACGCATCGCTCTTGGTCTTGTTGGCGGCAGCGGCCTTTTCGTACTCGGCCTTGGCCTGCTGGGCACGGCCCTGCTCGCGCTTCTGGAACGCTTCAACGGCCGGCTTCAGCTGGTCGGCAGTGATCGCCGGCTGCTTCTTGGCATAGGCGTCCTGCAGACCCTTTACCACCGAGTTGATGTCGAGCTGCTCGCCGCGACCGGTGAGCTCGGCAAGGTTATTGCCGTAGTCATAGCCGAAGTAGTAGCTCAACTTGCCCTTCTCGGACGTTGTGTCCTGGGCTAGTGCATTGCCCGTCAGGGCCAGGGCCGCCACAGCGACCGCGATAGAACGCAACTTCATCAAACAATTCTCCAGGGTGGTGGCACAGGACGGGTCTGCCGCCTGAGATGACGCGTTAGGATAGCGGCCGCGATACCGAACCGCTACTTATCGCGAAAGCTAGGACCAGCAAGGCTTTCAGAAGTTCCGTATTTACTAATTTTTTACGTCCGCAAGGGTTCACATGTCCAATCACGTCATTCTGATTGCCGATCACGCCAGCATCCGGACGATTACGGTCAACCGGCCGGACAAACTGAACGCCTTGAACCAGCAGACCATGCAGGCCCTGGATCAGGCGTTTCAGGACGCAGCCGCTGCAGACGACGTACGTGCAGTGATTCTCACCGGCGCTGGCCCCAAGGCGTTCGTGGCAGGCGCAGATATCGCCGAAATGAGTGATCTGTCGGCAATCCAGGGCCGCGCGTTCTCGCTGCTGGGCCAGCAGCTGATGCGCCGGATCGAACGCATGCCTAAGCCGGTGATTGCAATGATCAATGGCTTTGCGCTCGGCGGCGGCCTGGAGCTGGCAATGGCCTGCCATCTGCGCATCGCCGCGACCACCGCGCGCCTGGGGCAACCGGAAATCAACCTGGGCCTGATCCCCGGCTTCGGCGGCACGCAGCGCCTGCTGCGCCTGACCGGCCGCGCGGCAGCGCTGGAACTGTGCCTGTTCGGCCTGCCGATCGACGCGGCACGCGCACTGCAACTGGGCCTGGTCAATCGCGTGGTCGAAGCGGACGCCTTGCACGAAGAGACCCTGGCGCTTGCGCAACGCTTGGCAACTGCAGCACCGCTGGCACTGCGCGGCATTCTGGATGCGTTGGTGTTCGGCGGCGAGTGCGCCATGGAAGAAGGTCTGCAGCTGGAAACCGCGCAATTTGCGCTGTTGTTCGCCACCGACGACATGCGCGAAGGCACCCGTGCGTTTCTCCACAAGCGCCCTGCTCACTTCAAGAACCGCTGATCATCGCCATGACGCTCGACCCCATACCGGCACCGCGCCCCCTGCCCTTGCAATTATTCGACTGCGTGCAAGCCGATGATCTTGATCGCGCGCTGGCACTCGGCCTGATGGCGTATCTGCCCGACCCGCAACACGACGCGCTGGACGCCGATTGCCAGCAGGTGTGCGCCACGTTGCGGGGTGCACAGCAGCGTTTGCGCGATGCATGGGCCGCGCGCGAACGCTATCGCGCGCGCGCCGCGCGTCTGCAACGCCGCGCCGCCGAGCGTGACGCACGCAGGGCACCCGCTCCGGCACCCAGCCAGCCGGCATTGCCGGCATTGCCGCCGCTGGCCGCCGCCATCCTGGCACGTGCCAAGGCCAAAGCCGCCGGCGGAGCGCAGCCATGAACGCACCGCAGGCAACGCCACCAGCGCGTCGTGGCAGCAGCATGCGCAAGCCCGAGATACAGGAGATGTTCGAGCGCCTGCGCGAACTCAATCCGCACCCGACCACCGAACTGGAATACACCACCCCGTTCGAGTTGTTGATCGCCGTGCTGTTGTCGGCGCAGGCTACCGATGTGGGCGTCAACAAGGCCACCCGCAAGCTGTATCCGGTGGCTAACACACCGCGCGACATTCTCGATCTCGGCGAAGAAGGCCTGAAGCGGTACATCGCCACCATCGGCTTGTTCAACGCCAAGGCCAAGAACGTCATCGCCACCTGTCGCATTCTGCTGGAGCGTTACGGCGGCGAAGTGCCGCACGACCGCGCCGCACTCGAGGCATTGCCCGGCGTCGGCCGCAAAACCGCAAACGTGGTGCTCAACACCGCGTTCGGCGAGCCTGCGATGGCAGTGGACACGCATATCTTTCGCGTCTCCAACCGCACCGGTCTGGCGCCGGGCAAGGACGTCCGCGTTGTCGAAGACAGGCTGGTCAAGGTGATTCCCGCCCAGTTTCTTTACGACGCGCATCACTGGCTGATCCTGCACGGCCGCTACGTCTGCAAGGCACGCAAACCGGATTGCCCAGGCTGCGTGATCCACGATCTATGCCGCTACCGCGACAAGACGCCGCCGGCCCCTGAGCGGCCAACAGACACCAAGAGTTGATGCAGCAGTGAAGCCGAAGCAACCACGCAACCGCGCGCCCTGATCCACAGCCATCAACGGCAAGGCCGCAAGCTTTTACGCATCACGAATCCCTACTCCCGGCCGCAAAAAAATCGCGACTGGATGATGCGTCTTTGGGCGCCATGCATCATCCGGTCGCGACGGGGGTCACTCGGCGCGAACGCCGGGCGTTTACGACACCTTACGCAACTTTCGCCTGCTCGACGCGCGATTCCACCAGCACGCCCTCCACGGTGGGCTGCCCTTCGACACGTCGATCAAGTTCCTTCCAATCCACCACCAGCTCACAGCCGCGCGAGGCTGCATTGCGGCTCCAGTCGCGCAACAACTCGATACAGGCATGGTCGACGTGGTGCAGCTTGGCCACATCCAGATGCAGCGCAGTGTTCGGCGGCACGCTTTCCAATGTCCGTGCCATGGCCGGCACCTTCAGGAAGGTAGCCGAGCCCTGCAAGGTCACATGCATCTCGTCCTTCTTGTCGGCGTGCTCGCGCACTTCGACCTTCAGACGCGAGGAGTGCAGTGCCAGACGGAACAACGACAAACCTAAAGCCGATCAGCACACCGGTCAGCAAGTCGGTCGCCACGATCGCGAAGGTGGTCGCCAGAGAGATCGCGGCCGTTCCACGGCCATAGGTCACCAGCTCCTTGACCTGCTCGATCTTGATCATCTTCACGCCCGTGTAGACCAGGATACCGGCCAGACACGCGACCGGCGTCATCCGCAACAGCCACGGCAGCAGCATGACGAAGACCAGCAACCAGCTGCCGTGTAGGATGGTCGAGGTACGCGTGGCCGCACCGGCCTGCACATTGGCCGCGCTACGCACGATCACGCCGGTCATCGGCAATGCGCCCAGGAAGCCGCACAACATATTGCCCCCCCTGCGCCGCCAGCTCACGGTCGTACTGCGTACGCCCCCCCTCTGATGCAGACGGTCCACCGCCGCGGCCGACAGCAAGGTTTCCGCGCTGGCGATGAAGGCGAAGGTCACTGCCGACACCAGCAACGTGTGGGTGAACACGCCAAAGATGTCGGAAATGCTGGGGATGCTGATTGCAGATAACAGATTGGTCGGAACGTCGACCTTGTTGACGTTTAAGCCCTGCAACTGCATGGTCGCCGTCACCACCACCGCAATCAATGCACCCGGCAAAAGATGCGATTGCGATACCCATACACAACGGGAGCGCGACAAGGAAGACCACGACAGACGCCAATACATCACGCCCAAACAGTTCCTGACGGAAATATCCGCCGATACCTGAGGTGTTCATGGTGAGCTTCGTCAAGCGAGTTCAGCGCGCACGACTTGCTGGAATCGCGGGCGCGGAGTGGCCTCGGGAGTGCTTTCGGCCAGGAGCGGCCGGAAGCCACCCTTCTCGGCATCGAAGGCGCGGATCTCCCCGTGCGCGATATCGTAGATCCAGCCGTGGATACGCAAGGTGCCCGCGGCCAGACGGGCTGCCACCACCGGCTGCGTGCGCAGGTGATCCAGCTGCGAGACCACGTTTTCTTCGGTCATGCAGCTCAGCGCGTCCTGGCTATGCGGATCATGCCCGTGATGCGCGGTGACATGACGTGCCGCATCGGTGTGCTTGAGCCACGCTGCCACGGAGGGCACGTCTTCCAGCGGCTCCGGCTTCAGCACGGCCTTCATCGCACCGCAATCGGTATGGCCGCAGATCACGATGTGACGCACACCCAGTACTGCAGCGACGTATTCGATCGCTGCCACCACGCCGCTGACGTGTTGCGAGTAGGGCGGCACCACATTGCCGATATTGCGATAGACGAACAGTTCGCCGGGCTGCGCGGAGAAGATCAGTTCCGGCATGACGCGCGAATCGGCGCAGGTAATGAACAGCGTATGCGGGCTTTAGGGAAGGTCTGAACAACCCATCAAACCTCTAAAATTCCAGCTTCTTGCATTTCAATGACTGGAAAAATGCTGAGTCGGGTGCGATTTTTGCAACGTTCTGGCGGTTTTGGCTGCCGCCAGGCAGCATTATCCCCTGGCCGGCAGCAAGTGCCGGCGCACCATCCACAGATTCGACAGCGCAAATAACGTCTGCACCTGTGCGGTGTTCTTGGCCAGGCCGCGATAGCGCACCTTGGTGTAGCCGAACTGCCGCTTGATCACCCGGAATGGGTGCTCCACCTTCGCGCGCACGCTTGCCTTGAAGTGTTCCCAACGTTCTGCCCAAGCACGCGCGCGCTTGTTGCCAATGGCTTGAATCGTGGAGCGCTTGGCGGCAATGAAAAATGCAGCCTCGCAGCTCTGCAACTCGTC
>NZ_JBBYGR010000015.1:0-214 GCF_038405005.1 Xanthomonas sp. JL1
GCCTGCGCTCGGGCACGGTGATGGACAACAGCAAGCTGCCGCTACGCACCTGGCTGCTTGGCATGTATCTGCTGGGCCAGAGTCAAGACGAACCTGTCGGCGCTGGAGTTGATGCGACACCTGGGAGTGAGTTACCCGACAGCGTGGCCAATGAAGCACAAGCTGATGCAGGCCATGACCCAACGCGAGGCGAACCGCAAGTTGGGCGGGATCG
>NZ_JBBYGR010000015.1:294-59152 GCF_038405005.1 Xanthomonas sp. JL1
TCGCCGTGGAGACCACTGAAGACGGTCGTCCATTGCGCGCGGTGATGGATCCGGTCCCAGGCTTCACCAAGGCGGCGCTGTCGGAATGGATCGGGCAACGCCTGCATCCTGGAGCAGATGTCTACAGTGATGGACTCGGTGCGTTTCGAGCACTGGAAGCCGAGCACGCGCACACGGTGATCGAAGGCAGCGGTCGAAGTCGCTGCGAGGCAGAGAACGCACGCTGGGTCAACGTGGTGTTGTCCAACCTAAAGCGTTCGCTGGACGGTGCCTATCACGCCTTCAAATTCGCCAAATACGCCCAGCGCTCCCTGGCAGAGACGATGCGGCGGTTCAACCGCCGTTTCGATCTGACCCGGCTGGTGCCCAGCTTGCTGGCCGCCGCAGCCGCCAGCAAGCCCTGGTCCGAGCGGGCCCTGCGTGATGTCACCCTGTTCACCGCTGAAAGTGCGTGCTAATCAGGTGCGGATTTACAGGCTCAGAATCAGCGCTACGACGCCCAGCAGCGCGATCTGCGTCGGCGTGTCACGCTGCTTGACGCGCAGATGGATAACACTGCCGAGCAGATTCGCTTGCAACGCCAGCGCGCAGAGCGCGCGCTCCGGCTCTAAGAGCAGTGGGTGACTGCTGCAGAAAAGGGAATATTGACCAAGGTTCAATTATTGCAGCAGCAAGACATCGCGATTCAGAATCAGGGGCAACTCGAAGAGTTGCAGAAACATGCGTTGGACCTGCGTGTGGAGCACTCTCAACTTCAGTTGCAGCTGGAGCAAACGCCTGCAACCTTGGAAGCAAAGCGCAACGACATCGCCAGGCAGATCGCAGATGTCGCGCAATCCCTTTCGGAAACTGGAGTACGCCGTTCGGTCGTATTGCGTGCGCCAACCGATGGCATGGTCACGAACCTGCTGGTGCATGCAGGGCAACCGGTCGGTGCGCAACAGCCGCTGATCACCTTGTTATCCAAGGACATCGCGTTGCGCGCCGAGCTGTGGGTGCCTTCCAAGGCAGTTGGATTCGTAACATGCGGCGACCGCGTGCTTCTGCGCTATCAGTGCCTACAGCACGGCGGACCTCGCCGTGTTCATTGATCGTAACCTCATCATGTCGGGGAAGCCGCAGCGGTACGCAACGCAAAGCCGACGGCAGCTTGTTCAAGTTGGAGAGTCCTGCCGACCTACAACAGCGGCGGGCAGAGGTCGGGCTGCCTGAGCAAGAGAGTCGCGCTGGCGGGTCCGGATCCGAACACGATGCAGGTGCCACCATTAACGCGCGGGTCTGTCGGTGGTTTGTGGTTTGAACGGTGGGCTCACGCTTCGATCGGCATTCCTAACTTGCGTTGGCCATGCAGGGGACTGCCGAGCAACGGCGCGGCACCCAGCGTGCTGTGTCTAATCGGTCTACGCAGCATGGCGATGCGTTTTCGGCTGTGCTGATCGTGCGGACCGGCATCACCGAGCGGGCACCTGCGCGTATCCGTGCAACGGGTGATGGGCAGTGTTCTTCGTTGTCGTGGCAGCGCATATAGCAAGCGCCAACTGGTCTCCGCACTGCAGCAAATGACTTGCCGCCAGCGCATACATGTGAGGTCGTCGAGATGCGATTGCTCAGCGAATGCGCCAGGTCGCTGCGTGATTCAAGACCAACTGCCACTCTGTAGCGAGATGCTTATCACGCAACGCAGTCATCATCACGTTCCCCTATCGCAGCGATAGTAACTAACGACTTCTCACGCTTCGGCCTGCTGGCCATGATGCAGCCTCCTCAAACGAGCTGACGCCATGCGCCCTGGATCTCTCATGGTGCTAGCCCTGCTAGCCCCGACGTTGATCGCTCCGCCGGTCTTCGCCCAATCCGTTCTGACCCGCGACAATGGCGCCAAGGTCGGCGATAACCAGAATTCGCAGACGGCTGGCCCCAACGGCCCGACCCTGCTGCAAGACGTCCAGCTGATCCAGAAACTGCAACGCTTCGATCGCGAGCGCATTCCCGAGCGCGTGGTGCATGCGCGCGGCACTGGCGTCAAAGGCGAGTTCACCGCCACCGCCGATGTGTCCAAGCTGACCAAAGCAAAGGTCTTCAGCGCGGGCGAAAGAACGCCGGTCTTCGTGCGCTTTTCCTCGGTGGTGCACGGCAATCATTCGCCGGAAACGCTGCGCGACCCGCATGGTTTCGCCACCAAGTTCTATACCAGCGAAGGCAATTGGGATCTGGTCGGCAACAACTTCCCCACGTTCTTCATTCGCGATGCGATCAAGTTTCCCGACATGGTGCATGCGTTCAAGCCAGACCCGCGCACCAATCTGGATGACGATTCGCGCCGTTTCGATTTCTTCTCGCACGTGCCCGAAGCCACCCGCACGCTGACGCTGCTTTACTCCAATGAAGGTACCCCGGCCGGCTATCGCTTCATGGATGGCAATGGCGTGCATGCCTACAAGTTGGTCAATGCGCAGGGCGAAGTGCATTACGTCAAGTTCCACTGGAAGACCCTGCAGGGCATCAAGAATCTCGATCCCAAACAGGTTGCCGCCGTGCAGGCCAAGGACTACAGCCACCTGACCAACGATCTGGTCGCTGCGATCAAGAAGGGCGATTACCCGAAGTGGGACCTGTACGTGCAGGTGCTCAAGCCGGAAGACCTGGCCAAGTTCGATTTCGATCCGCTCGACGCCACCAAGATCTGGCCGGACGTGCCGGAGCAGAAGGTCGGCCAGATGGTGTTGAACAAGAACGTCGACAACTTCTTCCAGGAGACCGAGCAGGTGGCGATGGCGCCGGCCAATCTGGTGCCGGGTATCGAGCCGTCTGAAGACCGCCTCCTGCAGGGCCGTATCTTCTCTTATGCCGATACGCAGCTGTACCGCATCGGTGCCAATGGCCTGAGCCTGCCGGTCAACCGCCCGCGGGTAGCGGTCAACAACGGCAACCAGGATGGGCAGGGCAATATCGGGCAGACCACCAGCGGCGTGAACTACGAGCCGAGCCGTCTGCAGCCGCGTCCGCAAGACGCGTCTGCGCGTTATAGCGAGCTGCCGCTGTCGGGCACCACGCAGCAGGCCAAGATCACCCGCGAGCAGAACTTCAAGCAGGCCGGCGAGTTGTACCGCTCCTATAGCAAGAAGGATCGGGCCGATCTGGTGCAGAGTTTCGGCGAGTCGCTGGCCGACACCGACACCGAAAGCAAGCACCGGATGCTGTCGTTCCTGTACAAGGCCGACCCCGAGTACGGCAGCGGCGTTACGCGCGTGGCCAAGGGCGACCTGTCGCGCGTCAAGCAGCTGGCTTCCAGCCTGCAGGACTGATCCGCCCGACGACATCGCGGCCTGCGCCGCGATGTCGTCTTGAGTCCGGGAGATTCCCATGCGCACCCTCTTGTTTTTGATGCTTGGCAGCCTGTCTGCAGTTGCCAATGCTGCTTCGCCGGCATCCACTCCCGCCGCCAATGCAACGGCCACCGCCACACCCGAGCAGATCAAGCTGCAACTGCGTGCGTATTTCTTCGATGCCGCGCGTGAAGGTCGCCAAGACATGCTGGCCGAATTCATTCGCTCGCACTACGACCTCAATACCCGCGACGAGAAGGGCTATACCGCGTTGATCCTGGCCGCGTACCACGGCCAGCGCCCGGCGGTGGAGCAATTACTCAGCGCCGGCGCCGACCCCTGTGCGCAGGACAAGCGCGGCAACACCGCGCTGATGGGCGCCATCTTCAAGGGCGAGCTGGGCATCGCCAAGCGCCTGATGCAGGCCGGCTGTGCGCCGGACCAGCGCAACAACGCCGGGCAGACCGCGGCGATGTATGCAGCGCTGTTTCAACGTACCGACGTACTGAAGGATCTGGCCGCCAAGGGCGCTGACCTCAGCCTCAAGGACGGGCAGGGCAACGACGTGAGCAAACTGCAACGCGGCGAATTCACTACCGCCCCGGCGCGCTGAGCATGCTGCTCTTGCTTGCTGGTTAGGCCCGCGCGCGTCGTGCGCGTGTCATCGGCGTCCAAGCGCCTCGGTATTCGGCTGCATGTTGCAATATGCCTGCGCGAGACGCGTCTGGCCGCTGCTGCCCGCTGTGCGACATGTAGGCTGCCGCTTGAGAGCTCTTGTCAGACTCAACGCAACATTGGCAGACCCTGGTGCAACCTCCAGGTCTTCTGCAGGTTGCGCCATTGCCTGGCAGCGCATCCCCGACCCGGCTCCACATCGGCGGCTTTGTAGAGCCAGCGTCAGGACAGCCTGGTCCTGGCAAGCGCCTGGAAGCGCAACGCCAGGCCGGTGACCTGCACGTTGTTGCCTGAGCCTGGCGATGACTTCTAACCTTTGCCGTGATCTTCCACCTCGGCACCCCACTGCATCGCCCGGAAGAACTGCAACCGGCACAGCTCGGAAACCGCACCTGCGACACGCCACAAATCGCCTCGTGCAGGCCCGTCGGTTTTCCGCCACGACCGCATTGGAACGCTGGCGCGGGTGGTGATTTTTTTGCCGGTGCGTCAGGAGTTTTTCGACACACAAGGCCTTGTGCGCCAAGGCTTTGACAGAAAACTGAGTGCTTGCTGACTTGCTCGAAATTGCCTGAAAAAAGCGCAGAAAAACAGTTCAAGAAAGCGCCGGGAACGCCGATGCTGCAGCTATCGCATCGCACCTTGGAACCCGCGGACCATGAAGCTCGATCCTTCCATTCCTTTCCTGATGTCTCTGCTGGCCATGGTGCTGTGCACCGCCACTGCCGTTGTCGCGCTGGTGTTCGGCCAGGTGCACGTGCTGGCCAAGTCGTGGAGCTTCTACACGGTCTTGGGCACCGCCCTGATCACGCTGGTCGCCTCGTACCACGCACTCGGCAAGCCGCTCAGCGCCGAAGAGCGTGTGGGTGTCCGTAACCCGTAAGGTCCGGGTTCGTCCCAGCGCAGCGGTCACCGCGGCACCGGACTTGGAAAGCTCCGCTCGTCACTGACGATGCAAGGCGTTCGCCGCAGAGGCGAACGCAGACAGGCACCGCGCATCCTGCAGCGCTGCCTCCCGTCCCCGCCCGCACTTGGCGAGCGAGGGGAACAAAAACAGCGTCAACGCGATCTTCGGCGCTATTGCCCTTCCCGACAGTAGAACGCATCCGTGATGCTGGCCGCCGAAGCGCCTCACCAGCGCCATCCGCAATTGCGCGTAATACGCGTAGCCGGCCAGCTGATGGGGGGGGCGATCACATGGCGCAACGAGTAGGCGATCCTGCAGCTAAATCCCAAAGCAGCCGCTCCGGCCTGCCACTGCGCACCGCCGCAGATTCATCGACGCCCGTGTAAGCTGTTGATCCTGCTTCGCATTCTACTGGCTGCTCGCTGCGGCCACTTCGTCGATGACCGCTTCCGCCGATCGCTACGCCGCCTCCCTGCGCCTGTCCGTCGCTCCGATGATGGACTGGACCGACCGTCATTGCCGGGTCTTCCACCGTCTGTTGGCGCCGTCGGCACGCCTGTACACCGAGATGGTGCACGCCAATGCGGTGATCCACGGCGATCGCGCGCGGCTGCTCGGCTTCGATGCGGTCGAACATCCGCTGGCGCTGCAGCTGGGCGGCAGTGATCCGGCCTTGCTAGCGCAGGCGGCGGCGATCGCGCAGGAGTGGGGATTTGATGAGATCAATCTCAATTGCGGGTGCCCGTCCGACCGCGTGCAGGCCGGGCGGTTCGGCGCCTGCCTGATGCGCGAGCCGGCACTGGTGGCCGAATGCGTCGCTGCCATGTGCACGGCCACCCACGTGCCGATCACGGTCAAATGCCGTCTTGGCGTGGACGACGATGACGATTACGCGCTATTCGCCCGCTTTGTCGACCAGGTGGTCGCGGCCGGCGCGGCGATGGTGGTGGTGCACGCCCGCAACGCCTGGCTCAAGGGCCTGTCGCCGAAGGAAAACCGCGAAGTGCCGCCGCTGCGTTACGACTGGGCCTACCGGCTCAATCAGGAGCGGCCCGGCCTGCCTGTGGTGCTCAACGGTGGCATCGTGGCCGTGGACGC
Organism: Xanthomonas sp. JL1; assembly: GCF_038405005.1. Taxonomy (NCBI): domain Bacteria; kingdom Pseudomonadati; phylum Pseudomonadota; class Gammaproteobacteria; order Lysobacterales; family Lysobacteraceae; genus Xanthomonas; species Xanthomonas sp. JL1. The sequence goes on from NZ_JBBYGR010000015.1 coordinate 6,301, forward strand.
CGCAATGGCGCATCTGCAGCATACCGATGGCGTCATGCTCGGCCGCGCGGCCTACCACGACCCCTACGTCCTGCATTGTCTGGACGCTGCCTTGAACCAGCGGCCCGAGCAACCGCGCGAGTCCCTGCTGCGCGCATTGCAGCCGTACGTGGCATCGCAGCTGGCGCAAGGTCTTGCCCTGAAGCATATGACGCGGCACGTGCTGGGCCTGTTCCATGGCCAGCCCGGCGGGCGGTCATTCCGGCAGGTCTTGAGTGAAGGCGCACATCGTCCGGGTGCCGGCTGGGAGTTGGTCGAACAGGCGCTGCAGCGCACCGATACGCGATCCTGGCGGGTGGTCGCCTAGTTGGCCCACCGCTTGCGTTCCTGAACGGGCTGCTGGGATATCGATGGTTTCGAGGGTTTCCAGCAACGGGCGCGTCCGCCACAGCCCACGCCCACCATGGCTTTGAGCACTGACGATATTCATTTCGCTGAATGCCGTTACCTCGAAGCTAAAAAAGTTCAGATCGGATTCACCCCGAAAAATCAAGAATTTGGCTCAATTCCGATGCTCGACCATCTGTAACGCATGGTCGATTTCACGAATTCTGAATGTTTCTGAACAACCCGCTAGGATTCGTTTGTGACCCGATTGCCCTGCCGCGCTCGCCAAATTGCTCTGGTTGCCCTCTCGGTGGCCATGGCCGCGCCGTTGGCCTGGGGCCAGGGCTACCCGATGGTGCAGAGCGGGCGCGAGACGTTGCCGCCGTCGGCACGCGGCAATAGCCGCACGCTGTCGGACACCATTCGGCATGTGCAACGGTCTACCGGTGGACAGATCCTTGGTGCCGAGCGCGTGCCGTTCGATGGCGGCAATCTCAACCGGGTCAAGTACATGAAAGACGGGCGCGTACACACCGTGTATGAGCCGGAGCAGACGCAGGCCGCGCCGCTGCAGAACTTGCCGCCGCCGGACGCGCCACCACGCGACGATAACCGCTGAACGTAGACAGTTCTACGTTCAGTCTTATAAATTCCCCGGCCACTGGCCGACAACCTAACTAGGAAGAGTGCATGCGTATCCTTTTGGTCGAAGACGAAGCTCCGCTGCGCGAAACCCTTGCGGCGCGTCTGAAGCGTGAAGGTTTTGCGGTTGACGCTGCACAGGACGGCGAAGAAGGCCTCTACATGGGCCGTGAAGTGCCGTTCGACGTTGGCATCATCGATCTTGGCTTGCCCAAGATGTCGGGCATGGAGCTGATCAAGGCCCTGCGCGATGAAGGCAAGAAATTTCCGGTGCTGATCCTGACCGCGCGTTCGAGCTGGCAGGACAAGGTCGAAGGCCTCAAGCAGGGCGCCGACGATTACTTGGTCAAGCCGTTCCATGTCGAAGAGCTGCTGGCGCGCGTCAACGCCTTGCTGCGACGTGCTGCTGGCTGGAGCAAGCCCACGCTGGAATGCGGTCCGGTTGCGCTGGATCTGGCAGCACAGACGGTGAGCGTCAACGGCGCCAACGTGGATCTGACCAGCTACGAGTACAAGGTGCTTGAGTACTTGATGATGCATGCCGGCGAATTGGTCTCCAAGGCCGACCTCACCGAGCACATCTACCAGCAGGACTTCGACCGCGATTCGAACGTGCTGGAAGTGTTCATCGGTCGTCTGCGCAAGAAGCTCGATCCCGATGGTGAGCTCAAGCCGATCGAAACCGTCCGTGGTCGCGGCTACCGCTTCGCCATTCCGCGTACCGAAGGCTGAGTCCGCGCGTCAACGAACGGGAAGACCACGTGCCGGGCCGCTCCAAGTGGTATAGACGCTGGCGGCCGCGCTCGTTGCAGGCCCGCCAGCTGCTGGCCGCCAGCCTCAGTCTGGTGGCCTTCCTGGCGCTGGCGGGTTACGCGCTGGATGTGGCGTTTGCCGACACCGCCGAAAAGAATCTGCGCGAGCGGCTGAAGAACTACGCTTCCGCGTATGCGGCCAATATCGATTTCGTACGCGACGGCTCGCTGTACATCGGCGGGCAACCGCCCGACCCGCGTTTCGATGTGCCTGGCGGCGGGCTCTATGTCGAAGTTGTACGTCCCGACGAAAGCTGGACCTCGATGTCGGCCGAAGGCCCGAATATTCCGCACGGCCGCATGCTGGAGCCGCGCCAGGAAGAGTTCATCGGCCCGCTGGAAATGACCCAGATCGACGGCAGCCTGGGCCAGCTGTATCGCTACGGCCTGGGCGTGAGTTATGTCGAACGCGAACACGGTGGCGAGATTCCGTACACCATCTATGTGATGGAAGATGCGCGCTCGATGGGCGCGCAGCTGCGCGTGTTCCGTGGTGCGGTGTGGTTCTACCTCGGTAGCGCTGGCGTGGTGTTGCTGGTGTTGCAGGCCTTCATTCTGCAATGGAGCCTGCGTCCGCTGCGGCGGGTCATCAACGAGCTGACCAAGGTGCAGCGCGGCGAGATCCAGCGCATGAGCGAGCAGCATCCGCGCGAGCTGGAGCCGCTGACCGACAGCATCAATGCCTTTATCGAGAGCGAGCGCGACAACCTGGAGCGCCAGCGCAATACGCTGGCCGATCTGGCGCATAGCCTCAAGACACCCATCGCCGTCTTGCGCACGCAATTGGATAGCGGCGCGTCCGAGCGCGATCTGCATGAAGAAATGGATGTGCAGCTGCGCCGCATGAACGATCTGGTGTCTTACCAGCTGGCACGCGCCGCTTCCAGCGGGCACAAGTTATTCGCCGCGCCTTTGCCGATCGAGCCGACCGCCGAAGAAATCGTGCGTGGTCTGGAGAAGGTGTATTCGGTCAAGGGCGTGCTGTGCGAGTTCGATATTTCCCCCGAAGCGCGCTTTCACGGTGAGCCGGGCGATTTGCAGGAGCTGCTCGGCAATTTGCTGGAAAACGGCTTCAAGTGGGCGCTTAGCCGCGTGCTGTTGACCGCACAACCGGGACCCACGACCGGTAGCCGTCGTGCCGGGTTGATCCTGTCGGTGGAAGACGACGGCCCCGGCATCGCGCCGGAAGACGTGGCCAAGATCCTGCAGCGCGGTGTGCGTGGCGATGAGCGCGTGCAAGGGCACGGTATCGGCATGTCGATCGTGCAGGATCTGATCAAGGCCTACCGCGGCGAGTTGCAGGTGGTGCGCTCGCAGGAACTGGGCGGCGCCCGCTTCGACGTGACCATGCCGCCGGGATTGTGACCAGCGGGAGTGGCCCGATAAACACCTGGTCAATGTCCACAGGCCTTCCGACAACCGTTTAACCCCGCATGCGTTGGCTTGCCCATACTGGGTCGGTACGTCGTTGCGATGGAGGGCCGCATGTTCGAGCGAGTGAGTCAGGCAGGGTGCATGGAAACGCGTGTGGTACGCGCGCAGCAATGGCGAGGACGGCGAGCGCTGCCGCTGTTGATCGGCAGCGTCTGGGTGCTCAATTGCACGGCCGCCGAAGCGCCGCTCACATCAACACAGACACGCTGGCTGCAACGCGCCACCTACGGTGTGGACGCCAACAGCGCGACGCAACTGACACAGCTAGGCCCCAAACGCTTCGGTGCGCTGTTATTGCAGCCCAGCGACGACGCGGCGTTGCCGGCGCCGGTACGCGTGCAGCTGCAGCGCTTCGATGGGCTGCATACCACTCTGGTGGATTTGCTGACCCAATACGAGGCCGACAAGGTCCGCCTGCAGGCCATGCCCGATGGCGATGAGAAGGTTGCCCTGAAGAAGGACTGGCAGGCGCGCGGCGGGCAGATGTTGGTGCAGGCGCGCCAGGCGCAATTGCTGCGCGCGGTGTACGCGCCGGATCAGCTGCGCGAGCAACTGGTGTGGTTCTGGCTTAATCATTTCAGCGTGTATGCCGACAAGGCGCGGGTGAAATGGATGGCCGCCGACTACATGGAAAACGCGATTCGCCCCAATGCCACCGGCAAGTTTGTCGACTTGGTGATGGCCACGCTGGAAAGCCCGGCGATGCTGGAATACTTGGACAATGCCAAGAGCGCCAAGGGCAAGGTCAACGAAAACTACGCACGCGAGTTGATGGAACTGCACACGCTGGGGGTGCATGGCGGCTACAGCCAGCAGGACGTGCAGCAGCTGGCGCTGATCCTCACCGGCGCAGGCTTGGTGCCGATCAAGGCCAACGGCGCGCCGCCGTTGCCAGCTGCAGCACCAGGGCAGACGCAGGTCGTGCGCAAAGGCTTGTTCGAATTCAATCCGGCGCGACATCAACCTGGCGACAAGATGCTGCTTGGTCAGCGCATCGCTGGAGGTGGTCTGGATGAGATCGAGCGCGCCGTGCAGCTGTTGGTACGGCAGCCAGCCTGCGCGCACTTCATTTCGCAACGCCTGGCCGAGTATTTCGTCAGCGACACGCCCCCCGCTGCGCTGGTGACGCGCATGGCCAACACCTTCCAACGCAGTGATGGCGATATCGCCCAGGTGATGCAGACCATGCTGGCGTCGCCGGAGTTTGCGCAGGCGCAACCGCGCAAGTTCAAGGACCCGAACCGATTCGTGGTGTCGGCGATGCGAGTGGCGTATGAGGATCAACCGGTGATCAATGCCGCGCCGATGGCCAGTTGGGTGCAGCAACTGGGCGAGCCGTTGTTTGGGCGTATCACGCCCGATGGCTGGTCGCTGCAGTCGCAGGCCTGGACCAGCTCCGGGCAATTGGCGCGCCGGTTCGAGGTGGCGCGCTCAATCGGCGGCGGACCGAAGCAACTGTTTCGTCTGGATGGTGATAACGACACGCCGATTCCGGCGGTGACGCGCATCGACACGCGGCCTGCGTACCGGTGGCTGGCGCCCTCGCTGTCCGCCGCCACACAGCAGGCGCTGGACCAGGCGCGCTCGCCTGCCGAATGGAATGGATTCTTGCTGTCGTCGCCTGATTTCAACTATCGCTGACGCAATGACACCGATTCGGATCCGCTGATGCAACGTCAACGATTCAACGCTTGCAGATTCAAAACGACCGATCCAACGATCCAACGAATGCCAAGCGGCCATCGCCGCGGGAGTACGCCATGCAACGACGTCAATTTCTGCTTGCCTCTGCAGCCGCAGCAAGCATGCCGTGGGCCGGTCGTTTGTTCGCTGCGCCACGCGATAGCGCGCGCATGCTGGTGGTGTTTCTGCGGGGTGGCTACGACAGCAATAATCTGCTGGTGCCGCATGGCAGCGATTTTTATTACCACTCGCGGCCGAGCCTGGCGATTGCACGACCGGATCCAGCCAATCCAAACAGTGCTGTCGCACTGAATGCGCAGTGGGGCCTGAACCCGGTGATGCGCGATGCTTTGCTGCCGTTTTGGGAACGCAAGCAACTGGCCTTCGTGCCGTTCGCTGGCACCGACGATCTGTCGCGCAGTCATTTCGAAACCCAGGACGATATCGAATCCGGCCAGGCGGGCAAGCACCGCGATTACCGTTCCGGATTCATGGCGCGCCTGTCGGGCGTGTTGAGTGGAGTGTCGGCGATCGCGTTCACTGATTCGCTGCCTCTGACCTTTCAAGGCGGCAGCGATTTACCCAATGTGTCGTTGCGGAGCATCGGCAAAGATGGACTGGACGCGCGGCAGGCGCAGATCCTGTCGCAGATGTACGACAGCACGCCGCTGGCTGCCGCCGCGCGCGACGGCTTGGCGCTGCGTCAGCAGGTCACCGTGCAGTTGCGCGACGAGATGGAGCAGGCCGCCCGTGGCGCCGCCAGCGCCCGTACCTTTGCCGATGAAACCCGGCGCATGGCGACCTGGATGCGCGAGCGCTATCGCCTGGGATTCGTCGATGTCGGTGGCTGGGACACGCATGCCAATCAAGGCAGCGTGGCAGGTGGCCTGGCAAATAACCTGCGCAATCTCGGCGAAGGGCTGGCCGCGTATGCCGATGCGCTGGGGCCGGCGTGGAACGACACCGTGGTGGTGGTGATCTCCGAGTTCGGCCGCACCTTTCGCGAGAACGGCAGCAAGGGCACCGATCACGGCCATGGCACCACGTACTGGGTGCTGGGCGGAGGTGTGCACGGCGGCCGCATCGCTGGCGAGCAGGTGGCGGTCGAACAGGCGCAGCTGCTGCAGAACCGCGATTACCCGGTGCTCAACAATTACCGCAGCCTGTTCGGCGGGGTGCTGACTCGCATGTGGGGCCTGTCGCCAGCGCAAGTGGAACGGGTTTTTCCGGGCGCCACACCACGCGATCTTGGATTGGTCTGAAGTTGGAGAGCGACTAAGCGCAAGAAAGAACATGTGCGGGGGATGACGGCGGATTCGCTTCAATGCATCGTCAGTGCTTCAAGCGGCGGCTGCGCAGTCGTTTTGTCAGCCGCGCTGAAGCGACAACCACGCCGTCCAGTGACGCAGCACACTCAGCGCTGCACTGACGCCGCAAACGGCGAGGGTCCGTAAAAACGTTCCAAGTGTGCAGCAACCTGCGGCATCGCACGTGCAAGCAGGTGCGGTGCGGAGAAGTGATATTCGCTGACCACCGCGAAGAATTCTTCCGGTGCTTCGGCGGCATATGGGTCGATCTCGGTGTCTTCGCCGGCATCGACGCGTTGGCAAAAAAGATCGTAGGCATGCTGGAAATCACGTGCCCAGGTGCGTTGCGCGGAGCGTGGTAATGGCGGGCTGCCGTCGAGCGCGCCATCCAGTGCATCGAGCTTGTGCGTCATCTCGTGCACGATCACGTTGAAGCCTGCCTGCGGGTCATCCAGATCGGCCTGCACATCCGCCCAGCTGACGATCAACGGACCTTGCTCCCAGGCTTCGCCGATCAGGGTGTCGTCCCATGCGTGCATCACTCCGGCTGCATCCATGTGCGTGCGCTGCACGCGGAACGCATCCGGATACACCATCAATTGCGACCAGCCGCGCCAACCGGCGGCGCCGATTTCCAACAGCGGCAGGCAGCAGGTCGCAGCCAGCATGAGCGCATCGCTTGGTTGCAGCTGCAGCCCGTCGACAGGCGAAATGGTTTTTTGATGCAGGAATTGCGCGGTCAATGCGCGCAGACGTTGCCGCCGCGGCAGATCGAGCGCTGCGACCCATGCGCACCTGCTACACAGCGGTTGCCACAGCGCATCAGCGATATCGGGAGGCGGCCGGCGCAGCTAGCGCGTCAACCACTGGATCAGCGGAACATGCCCGGCAGGAAACTGTGCCAACGCGGCATCGTGCGTATGTGTGGGACTAACGAATCGCCATCGCTGCCACCACCACTGGTGGACGGCGCGGCTTTGTGCGGGGTGGTACGCGCCGGTGCCGGCTCGGGGGCCGGCGTTCTGCAGCGTGCGGCCGAGTTGGTGCTGACGCAGCTGTCATGATCGCCGTCGACCAGTTGGTCCGAAGCCAGGGCGGCAAGCGGAGCCAACAGCATGAGCAGGCAGACCGTGATTCGGCGCATCGTCCACATCCAGGGCAAGCGGCGTGAGGCACCGATCATAACGCGCTTTTCACTCCCTCACGCAAGCCGCGCTGGGCGCCCGGGAGGGCTTGGCGCATACTTTGGCTGATAGATTCGGGGACTTCAGGCGTGTGATGCACTTTGAGATAAGAGGCGCCGGCGGCCAGCCTTGCGGCGCGGACGCCGCGGGGCATTGGTCCGACGCGCGTGATGACCAGCCACGGCATGCCCCCCGTGTGCTGCCGGCCACCAACCCGACGCCGCGCTTCGTGTGGGGCGCCGATGCAGCGGCACGCGCGTTGCTCTGGCGACCAATCAAGCATGCAGGGTGTGCCTCTTCTACACATGCCGCCGCCCGCGCATTTGTCCGCTCATGCCTTCTCGCGCACCGCAGCCGTGGATGATCGCGCCTTGCTGGCCAAACTCGCCAGTGGCAGGCTGTCCGGCGATGCGCTGGCACGCGATGCCGGCTTGACCCGTGCGGCGGTGTGGAAGCGCATCCAGAATCTGCGTGCGGCCGGGGTCGACATCGAAGGGCGAGCCGGCGACGGTTACCGCCTGGCCACGCCCTTGGACCTGCTGGATGCGGCGTGCATTCGCGCCGGCATGGCACCGGATGCGGCCGCTGGCCTCGCTGCGCTGGACGTGGCCTGGACGCTGGAATCCAGCAACACCACCTTGCTGGCGCAGTCGGCGCCCGAACAGGGCGTGGCAGTGCTGCTGGCCGAGCGCCAGACCGGTGGCCGCGGTCGGCGCGGTCGGCAATGGACCTCGCCGCTGGGCGCGCATATCTACTTGTCGGCGTCGCGCCGTTTCAGTGGCGGGCTGGGCCAGTTGGCCGGGCTCAGCCTGGCCGTGGGCGTGGCAGTGGCCGAAGCCCTGCGTGGTTGCGGGTTTGCCGATGTCGGTCTGAAATGGCCCAACGATCTGCTGGCACGCGAGCGCAAGTTGGGCGGCCTGTTGATCGAGGGCGGCGGCGAGATGACCGGCAACGCGCGTGCGGTGATCGGGCTGGGCTTGAACGTGCACATGCCGGCGGCGGCAGCGGCCAGCATCGACCAGCCGTGGATCGATCTGGATACCTTGGCCGGCCGACCGGTGTCACGCGACCAAGTGGTGGCGGCGGTGCTGTCCGCTTTGCTGCCGGCGCTGGATCTGTTCGAGGCGCAGGGGCTGGTGCCGTTCCTGGGGCGCTATGCAGACCTGGACGTCCTGAGCGGGCGTGCGGTGCAGGTCGAAGAGGCCGGCACCCGACATCGTGGCGTTGCGCTCGGCCTGGCGGCCGACGGCGCGTTGCGGGTGCGACTGGGCGACACGGTGCGTCTGTTCCACTGCGGAGAAGTGAGCGTGAGACCTGCATGAGCGAGTGGTTGTTCGACCTGGGAAATTCGCGGTTCAAGTACGCGCCGCTGCACGGCAACCGTGCCGGCCAAGTGCAGGCATGGGCACACGGCGCCGAGGCCATGGATGCGGCCGCGCTGGCGGCGCTGCCGTCCGGGCAGATCGCGCACGTTGCCAGCGTGGCCGCACCGGCATTGACGCAGCGCATGATCGCCTGCCTGCAGGAGCGCTTTACGCAGGTGCGCATCGTGCGGACCGCCGCCGAGTGCGCCGGTATCCGTATTGCTTATGCCGATCCCAGCCGCTTCGGTGTGGACCGCTTTTTGGCGCTGCTGGGTGCGCGGGGCGACGCGCCGGTGCTGGTGGCCGGCGTGGGCACCGCACTGACCATCGACGTGCTGGGCGCCGATGGCCTGCATCATGGCGGCTGCATCGCCGCCTCGCCAACCACCATGCGCGAAGCGCTGCATGCGCGCGCGGTGCAGCTGCCGGCCAGCGGCGGCGATTACGTCGAGCTGGCCATCGACACCGACGATGCCTTGACCTCCGGCTGCGACGGCGCGGCGGTGGCGCTGATCGAGCGCAGCTTGCAGCACGCGCAACGCAGCCTGGGCGCGCCGGTGCGGCTGCTCGTCCATGGTGGTGGCGCGCCGCCGCTGCTACCGCTGCTGCCCGGTGCCACGTTCCGCGCCGCCTTGGTGCTGGACGGTCTGGCGACGTGGGCGACCGCTGCGGCATCCCCGTAGAATCGGCGCATGTATGTCCGCGCGCTCATCGTCGTTTTGATCGTCCTCAATGCCGGGGTGGCGTTGTGGTGGGCCTTGCAGCCACCGCCGGCACCGCCGCCAGCGCCGCCGCAACCGACAGGTGTCGCGCGGCTGGAGCTGCTGCCAACCCTGCCGGGTGTTGGCGGAGCGGCGCTGACGGGTGCAGCGGCGGCGACCGGATCGGCGTCGGCGGCGGAGAGTGAGTCGACTGCATCGGCCACACCAGCCACACCAGCATCAACGCCTGTATCCGCAGCGGTACCCGCCCCCACCCCGGCGGCAGTTGTCAGTACATCCACGTCCACGCCGGCATCGACGACATCAGCCAGCGCTGTCGCAGCGGAAACGCCGCATGCTGCAGCCGAGCCGTCGGTGACCACAAAAACTGCTGCAAAGCCTGCCGATAGCGTGGCTGCTACGGCGACAAAACCGTCGCCAACCACACCATCGCCTGCACCGGAGCGCTGCGCCAGCCTGGGGCCATTCGTGGCACGCGCCGATGCCGATGCGGCGCTGGCGCGTGTGCGTGGGCAGGCCAGTCGCGCCAGCGTGCGCGAGGACAAGGACGCTGGTGTCAGCACGTTTCGGGTGATGTTGCCCAACGTGGGCGACCGCGCGGCCGCGCAGGCGCTGGTCAAGCGCATTGCTGCGGCTGGGATGGGCGACTATTACGTGATTGCACAGGGCGAGGACAACACCGTGGCGCTGGGCCAGTACCAGAGCCGCGAGCGCGCCGAGCGGCGCCAGGCCAGCCTGGTCGGCGCAGGCTTCCCGGCGCAATTGGTGCCCAGCGGCAGCGGGCAATCGCGGTGGTGGATCGATGTGCGCAGCAGCGCGGCCACCAGCGCATTGCAAGGTGCTGCCGGTGCCGCGCGTCAGCGTTCGCTAGATTGCGCCGCGCTGCGCTAGAATGCGCATCGGCGCGCAATGCGCCTGCCTTCGCCGGCATAGCTCAGTTGGTAGAGCAACCGCCTTGTAAGCGGTAGGTCCCCAGTTCGAATCCGGGTGCCGGCACCATCTTCGATCCACGCGTCTGCGGCAATCTTGATTGGCTGTGCTGTCAGGGGGGGCACATGACACGGCGGCGTGCGCTGAACGGAATTGCACACGGACTCGTCGAGCACTTGCGTCAGTCGAAACAATGATGTGACTGGGTATGGGGTATCGGCCAGCTCTACCGTGAGGCTTTGGAGCGCCACGTATCGTCGGTGTCCATCGAGTTGCTCTGCAACAGTTCGTCTGCCGTTGGCTCTGTCGCTCAGGCCATCCAATTGCACTACACGCGCCGCTTGGAGCAGATGGCTCTAAATGCGGGCGTCTCACTCTCGCACGCGCAAGTCACTGTTGAATTCGGTGCCTTTGGGTCCGGCCCCGCAGACCGTGAGCACTCCTATGGCGATCCATTTCTGTGCACGGTCTCGTTGGTCGGTTCAAGTGGCCGCGCATACAAGGCAACACGCGCTGGGCGTTGTTCTCCGCACGACCCAAGAAGGGAAATCCGTTCGACGCGTGCGCGTGACCCCTCATAACTTGTTCAAGCCGTATGCGCTTTGCGGATCGGCCTAATTTCCGCGTTTTCTACCGTGCGCGGGATCTTTGGTTCAACCGGTTGCTACTCAGTCGGGTGCAGGTAAGTTACTTGCCAGTAGCGATTCGCCACGAGAGGCACGCTACTTTTGTCGCGCGACGCGACGCGACGCGACGCGCAGTACAGCACTCAGGCCGGGCGGCCGGCCGAGAGCAGTTCCAGCGCGGCCTTGCCGGTGTCTGCCGGCGCGCCGTCGCCGCTCAGTCGGTCGGCTAATGCGGCCACGATGATGGCGTGCGCCTGGCGCAGCACGCTGTCGGCGTCGGCGCTGGCATCCACCACGTGTTTGCCCGGCAATTCCAGCCCGGCAAAGATGGTGCGGCAGCGTTCCAGGTTGTCTTGGGTTTCGAAGTGATTGGGCGCATCGCCGCGCGCGCGGATACGGGCCAGGCCGGTGGGCGGGGGCAGGTCGAGCAGCAGCAGTACGTCCGGGCGCGGCGCGAAGGCGTTGAGTTCCAGTAGCTCGTCCAGCGGCAGGCCGGCAGCGCCCTGGTAGGCGACCATCGAGGGGAAGTAGCGGTCTAGGATCACGATGTCGCCACGTGCCAGCGCGGGCGCGATCAAGGTGTCCACATGTTCGTGGCGGTCGCGGATCAGCAGCTCGGCTTCTTCGTCCGCACTCAGGCGGCCGGTGGCGGCGGACTGGCGCAGTTTGGTGCCCCAGGGGCCGTTGGTCGGCTCCTTGCTCAGCACGACGCGCGCGCCAGCGGCTTCCAGCGTGGTGGTCAGGCGGCGGGCGAGGGTGGTCTTGCCGGCGCCGTCGATGCCTTCGATGGCGATCAGCAAGCCGCCGGGCTTCAGTTCAATTGTCATCGCGCTACTTTATCTGATCGTGACGATGGACCCTTAACCGGCAGCATCGCGATGGTGAGCATGCGTCCGCAGCGGACCCGCGCGATGGCGAAGCAGCAGCGACCGAGCCAGTTGCGGACGCAGACATGCGCCGCGAACGCTGCCGCAAGGTGATGGAGCAGCATGTGGCGAACACCGGCACGCCAGGGCTGGCAGGTCATGCGGCATATGCCGATGACTTATCGCCGGTATGTCCTGCGCGATGTCGGAAACGTCCCGATGTCCTGGTGTCTGACCACGCTGTATACTGAGTGAGTCAGACACGAGGCAGATTTGTACTACGACCGAGTCTTGTTTCTGGCTTCAAGGAAGACGGACGCGTCGCCGCAACCCTAGAGGCGGCATCCCCCGCGTGACGCCCTTTCAGGCACCGTCGTGACCGGATTCCTTGTCTTACTCACCGCGTCGACTGCATATGCACGCGTCACGCGCGCTGGCGATCAGCTGGTCGCCGAGGTGTAGCGATAGGACAGCAGCGACTTCACCAGGAAGGTGATCTGGGTGGCCGAGCGTGCATCCACCCGCATGACCGGGATGCGAAAGCCTTCGGCCACCAAGGCATCGCGAAATGGCGGCACCAGGAAAGCTTCGACTTCATCGGTCATGGTGATGCCCACCGCCAGGCTGGCGTCCGGGGCGATCTGCGTAAACTCACCCAACAGCGCCAGCGTGGCATTGAGCGTCTGCGGGTCGCGTGCGTTGGTCAGCACGATCACGCCCAACGCGCCGTCGCACACCAGCGGTCACATGAAATCCAGGTATTTCTGGCCAGGCACGCCGTAGACGTGCAGCAGCTCGCCGTCTTCCAGCTCGATCAAGCTGCAGTCCAGCGCGACGGTGGTGTAGGTCTTGTCGCCGTCCGCATCCTGGCTGAGCGGCATTTCGGTGTCGACTGGCTCCACATCGGAGATGGCACGCACTGCGGTGGTCTTGCCGGCGCCCATGCCGCCGACGAACACCAGCGTGTTGGCCGGAAGACTCATGATTGCGTCTGGAAGAGGGAAAGGCCGAACCGACGTGCGACCCATGAGAAGAACCGCGTGTTGCCGCTGTCCGGACGACGCTGCGTTGCAGGCACGGGACTCTCCGCAGTCTGGGCACGGCCGCTGGCGAGCGCGGCGGCGAACAGGCATTCCACCGTTTGCACCGGCAGCTTGCAGGCGCTGGCCAGCGCCTGCGGGCGCCACGGGCGCCACGGGCGCGCAGGCAGATGGGCGACGGCGAGCAATTGAGCCGGCGAACTGGTCTCTGCACTCAGCTCTGGCCACTGGCGCAGTTGCAGCGCATGGCTGGGTTCCACGGCCGGCAGCGCCGGGCGCAGATGTTCGGGCAGGGCAAAAAACAGCGCTTCGCATGAAAGACGTTGCGGTAGCGCGGTGGCAGCAAGGTCGGGCACGGCGTGCCAGCCCAAGCGGTCGAGCGTGGCGATCACCTCGGCCAGTGCGGCAAGCCGGCGACCGTCCACATCCAGGCTGGATTGCTCGGTAATGGCGCGCCCGTCGGCGGTGGAAAGCATCAACATGCCGATGCCCGGCTCGCGCTCGATGGTCTGCGCGACCGTATGCTCGATACGCTGTAGATTCTCAAAATGCAACGCCCGCGGGACCTCGCCCACAGCAGCCTTGACGACCTGGTTGACAGCGTTATTCGGCATGAAATCCCCCTGTTGCTTGATGGCCTGAGCGCGTGCATGCGTGGCGTGCTGCGCTGGCCGGCGCGCACCATACCCACCGGATCCGAGCAGGCTGTCACTCTCGCCCGTGTTGCTTCACCGGGCGGTCAGACAGACAGGATCGGCAACGTCGGGCGCGCCAAACAGTGTCCTGGTGTGTCGCGGTAGCGGCGCGACGAGGCAGATCTAACCTCGCGCTTCGTCGCACCGTTCATGGCACGGCCCATGCCGTGTTGCGCTGCTGCGCGTCACGGTGCGGGCGTACCACTAGAATGCTCGGTTTTATCGATACTGGAGCAATGCATGGCAACGCAGTACGTGCCGGTTTCCCTGATTGGCGTTCCCACCGACATCGGCGCCGGCCACCGCGGCGCGCGCATGGGACCGGAGGCGCTACGCATCGCCGGACTGCACGAGGCCCTGGTCGGCCGCGGTGTGGAGGTGCGCGACCTGGGCAACCTGGATGGCCCGCGCAATCCCTGGCAGGCACCGCAAGCCGGCTACCGGCATCTGGACGAAGTGGTGGCCTGGAACCAGGCGCTGATGGGCGCCAGCTACGCCGAACTGCGTGCCGGACGCATGCCGATCATGCTCGGTGGCGACCATTGCCTGGGCATCGGCTCCATCACCGCGGTGGCCAAGTACTGCCGCGAGCAGGGCCGGCCGTTGCGGGTGCTGTGGCTGGATGCGCACTCGGACTTCAACACCAGCGAGGTGACGCCCTCGGGCAATGTGCACGGCATGCCGGTGGCCTGTCTGTGCGGGCTGGGCCCGGAGACGCTGACCCATCTGGGCGGCAGTGCGCCGGCGCTGTTGCCCGAGCAGGTACGGCAGATCGGCATCCGCTCGGTGGACCCGGAGGAGAAGCGGCTGATCAAGCAGCACCGCATCGATGTCTACGACATGCGCTACATCGACGAAGCCGGCATGAAGCGCACCATGGAGGCCGCGTTGCAGGACATGAGTGCCGACACGCACCTGCATGTGAGCTTCGATGTGGACTTCCTCGACCCCAGCATCGCGCCGGGCGTGGGCACCACCGTGCCCGGTGGCCCCAACTACCGCGAGGCGCAGCTGGTGATGGAGATGATCGCCGACACCGGGCGCATGGGGTCGTTGGACATCGTCGAGCTCAACCCGGTGCTGGACAACCGCAACGCGACCGCCGAACTGGCGGTGGATCTGGTCGAAAGCCTGTTCGGCAAATCGACGCTGATGCGGGATTGATCCAGCGCTGAACGCGGCGCGCCACGTTCACATCAAATCCACGGCCGCGCAGTCAGATTTGGCGCCAAGCTAGGTGCGCTGGCACCGTTACACAACGAGGACGAGCGATGAAGCGACTGCTGACACTGATGGTGCTGGGCCTGTTTTCGGCCGGCGTGATGACGGGCTGCAACACCGTGGCTGGCGCTGGCAAGGACTTGCAGGGCGCGGGTGGGAAGGTCGAGAAAACGGCCGAAAAATGCAGCGATGGTAAGTGCTGATCCGTCACCACCTGAATTGTTCGATTTGCGGCAACGCGCCGCTTTATCCATGAGGAGTCTGTTATGAAGCGTGCAATTGTGCTGCTCGTGCTGTCCATGTTGTCGGTCGGTCTGCTGTCGGGCTGCAACACCGTCGCAGGTGCCGGCAAGGACGTGAAGGGCGCCGGCGAGAAGGTGGAAGACGCAGCGCGTAAGTAATCTGACGCCGCATGCAAACAAAAAACGGGCCGCAAGGTCCGTTTTTTTTTGTGCGCGATCGCGCCGTGCAAGGTGGCATCCGGATGCTGCGCCTGGCGCGGCCTACGCGTTGCAGACTGGCCGTGCGTCGGTAACCGTTCAGTGCCGTGATCAATCGTTTGACACCTGTTGATCAATCGCAAACACCGCTGTCGTCAGTCTGGCGACACGGTCAATCGAGGCCGTATCAAGCGGAGTCATCGCATGAACACTGACATCATTTCCGGCAAGTGGACCCAGTTGAAGGGCAAGGCCCAGGCAAAGTGGGGCGATCTCACCGACGACGATTTCAAGGTTGCCGAAGGCAATGCGCAATATCTGCAAGGCAAGTTGCAGGAACGTTATGGCTGGGACCGCGACCGTGCCCAGACCGAGGTGCGTGCGTTCGAGAAGTCGCTGCGCGACGACACCTGATGGCGCGTCATTCTGCCGCCCGACGGGGCGAGCAGATTGCAGACGACGGGCCGCCCAGTGCGGCCCGTTCTGCGTTTGTGCGTCTAAAACCTGCCTTCGACCAGGGGCCGGCAATGGCGGGCGTGCGGAACCGCTAAACTTGGGGGCTGATTCCCTGGCATTACGCAGATGACCACTCGTGTCCTTACCGGCATCACCACTTCCGGCACCCCGCATCTGGGAAATTACGTCGGCGCGATCCGCCCCGCCATCCAGGCCAGCGCGGGCGCCGATACCGAGAGCTTCTATTTTCTGGCTGACCTGCATAGCCTGATCAAGGCACAGGACCCGGCGCGCACGCAGCGCTCGACGCTGGAAATTGCCGCCACCTGGCTGGCCTGCGGTCTGGATCCGGACAAGGTGTGGTTCTACCGGCAGTCCGACGTGCCCGAGACTACCGAGTTGATGTGGCTGCTGACCTGCGTGGCCGGCAAGGGCATCCTCAATCGCGCGCATGCCTACAAGGCCGCGGTGGACAAGAACTGCGCCGACGGTGAGGACGAAGATGCCGGCGTCACCGCAGGCTTGTTCATGTATCCGGTGCTGATGGCGGCTGACATCCTGATCTTCAACGCGCACAAGGTGCCGGTGGGGCGCGATCAGATTCAGCACATCGAAATGGCACGCGATTTTGCGCAGCGCTTCAATCATGTCTATGGGCGCGAGTTTTTCACCTTGCCCGAAGGGGTGATCGACGAGCAGGTCTCTACCTTGCCGGGGCTGGACGGCCGCAAGATGAGCAAGAGCTACAGCAATACGATTCCGCTGTTTGCACCGCGCGAGGAGTTGCGCAAGCTGGTGTTTTCCATCCTCACCGATTCGCGTGCGCCGGGTGAGGCGAAGGACACGCAGGGGTCGGCCTTATTCCAGCTGTATCAGGCCTTCGCTGCGCCGCAGGAGTCTGCGGCATTTGCGCAGGCATTTGCCGACGGTATTAGCTGGGGCGATGCGAAGCAGCAGTTGTTCGACCGGATCGATCAGGACATTGCACCGCTGCGCGCACGCTACGAAGCATTGATGGCAGAGCCGGCCAAGATCGAAGCGATGCTGCGCGCTGGCGGCGCACGTCTGCGCGCACGCTACGCCACCCCGCTGCTGGCCGAGCTGCGCGATGCAGTAGGCCTGCGCGATCTGTCCCGTCAGGCTGGTGCAGCGGTGAGCGCGGTCGGCGAGAGGATCGCGCTGCCGGTATTCAAGCAATACCGTGAAAGCGATGGCCAGTTCTATTTCAAGTTGAACGACGGCGCAGGTACGTTGCTGTTGCAGAGCGATGGCTTCGCATCGCCACGCGATGCCGGGCAATTGATCGCACGGTTGAAACAGGCAGCGCAGGCGAGCGATTTGCAACTGCCGGGCGTGCATGCGCACATGGATGCGGACGTGATTCTTGCGGCGATGCACGCATTGCGCGAGGCATGATCGACATGACGCTGCAGGCGTCGCTGTTCGCCATGGCTAGCCGCATTCTGGGGTGCCTGTGGCGACATGCATCACAGCGACGCAATGCTTGGGCCTACACTGCAGTCTCTACAACCGCCGCGGGGTGCGAATGACAGTGACAGCCGAGTTCAACATCCACACCATCGATACCGGCTTTGGTGGTGTGCAATTCGATGCAGCGTATTTGATCGTCCAAGCGCAACGCGGCGCCTTGATCGATTGCGGCACCTCGCTGTCGGTGCCACAGATGCTGGCCGCGGTGCAGGCGGCCGGGTTGGCGCCGGCGCAGATAGAGTGGTTGATCCTGACCCATGTACATCTGGATCATGCCGGCGGTGCCGGGACCTTGTTGCAGCACCTGCCCAATGCGCAGGCGCTGGTGCATCCGCGCGGTGCACCGCATCTGATCGACCCCACACGGCTGATTGCCGGCGCCACCGCGGTGTATGGCGAGGCGGAAATGGCGCGCAGTTACGGTGTCATTGCGCCGGTGCCGGCCGAGCGCGTGGTCGAGGCGGTCGATGGGTACACGGTGATGCTGGGCGCGCGCGCGCTGCGCACGATCGATACCCCGGGGCATGCACGCCATCATCTGTGCGTGTGGGATGCGCGTAGCCGCAGCTGGTTTACCGGTGATACCTTCGGCCTGTCGTATCGGCAACTGGACAGTGCCCGGGGTGCCTTCATCCTGCCCACCTCGTCGCCGGTACAGTTCGAGCCCGAGGCGATGCTGCAGTCGATGACGCGCCTGATGGACGCCGCACCGGAGGCGATGTATCTCACCCATTACGGCCGTGTCACATCGCCGGCACCGTTGGCGCAGGCGCTAGGCGAGCAGATTCATGCGATGACCGAGATTGCGCTGGGTTGCGCGCAACGTCCGGACCGGCATCGCTGCATGGTGGCGGCGTTGACCGAATTGTATTTGGAACGCGCACGCCAGCATGGATGTCGGTTGGACGATGCGGCCGTGGAGCAACTGCTGGCAACGGATATCGAACTCAACGCGCAAGGGCTGGGGTTTTGGCTGGATCGTGCAGCGCGACCAAGTTAGCGCTCCGGGAGCGGCTGATATGTCCTCTCGACCGCTGTAGCGAATTGTCACGTCGTTTAAAGCCAGTCAGTCGAATGCGCGGTGCCCTCGCCGCTTGCAGGATACGCCGCAAGTACGTCCTTGTAGGCTCGATGGCGGCATTCATGCCGCCCACGGTCCCGCAAGCGGCGAAGACACCGCACCAGACAGTGCGCCGATGATCTTCTTCAACGCTCTGCGGTTGCCTGGCTTGAATTGGCAGGCGCATGGGGCACGCCGCTGCAACAACAATGTCGGTGGTGACCCGATTGCAGGTATGCACGTCGTGCATCTCGATGGTCGCCGTCCGCCCACCTGTGGCCCCTCAGCCATGCACGCAGTTCCCGCAATCGACTGCATTCTCGCGTCATGGTGCTCCTGCATTGGCTGCGCGCTTGTAAACTATGTGTCATCTACCTGTTGAAAGGGCTTGCCGTGAATCCGATGCGCATCCTGCTGTTGTCCGCCTGCCTGTTTGTGGGAGGTGTGGCGCAGGCCGCCAACGATCTGCCGGGCGGCGGCATCAATGCCGAGGCGTTGTCGCGGCATGTGCGCCTGCTGGCGTCGGACGAATTCGAAGGGCGCGCGCCGGCCAGTGCCGGTGAGCAGCGCACCGTGGATTACCTGGTGGAGCAGTTCAAGGCGGCCGGCCTGGAGCCAGGTGGCGAGCAAGGCGGTTGGACGCAGGCAGTGCCGCTGGTGCGCGCGCAGGTGGATGGCCCGGTGCGCGCAAGCGTGCGCGTCGGCGGCAAGACCCAAGCGCTGGTCAATGGCAACGATGTGATCTTGCAGAGCCTGCGGCCGCAGAAAGCGGTCGCGCTGAAGAATGCGCCGCTGGTGTTCGTCGGTTACGGCATCAGCGCACCCGAGCGGCAATGGGACGATTACAAAGGCGTGGATCTGCGCGGCAAGATTGCCGTGGTGCTGATCAACGATGCCGATTTCGAATCGCCGCAGCCGGGTGCATTCGACGGCAAGGCCGTGACGTACTACGGCCGTTGGACCTACAAGTACGAAGAGGCCGCGCGGCGCGGTGCGGCCGGTGTATTGATCGTGCACGAGACTGCGCCGGCGGCGTATGGCTGGGCCACGGTGCAGAGTTCGGGCATGTCGCCGTTGTTCGACATCGAACGCAGCGATGCCGACGCCCGCGCGCAGCATGTGCCGGTACGTGGCTGGATGCAGCGTGCGCTGGCGGTGTCGTTGTTCAAGCAGGCGGGCCTGGATTTCGAACAAGCGAAGGCACGTGCGCAGCAGCGCGATTTCGCGCCGGTGGCACTGGGCGATGCGACGTTGTCGGTGGATTTCAAGCTCAAGCGCGAGCGTGTGGTCACGCATAACGTGGTGGCCAAACTCACCGGCAGCCAGCACCCGGATGAGACGGTGATCTTCTCCGCGCACTGGGATGCGTTCGGTATCGGCAAGGCCGATGCCAGTGGCGAGACGATTCGGCGGGGTGCGGTGGATAACGCCACCGGCGTGGCCAGCGTGCTGGAACTGGCGCGTGTGTTCGCGGCCGGCCCCAAGCCGCAGCGCAGCCTGTATTTCATCGCGTTGACCGCCGAAGAAAAGGGCTTGCTTGGCGCCAATTACTACGCTGCGCATCCGCTGGCGCCGTTGGACAAGACCGTGGCCGTGCTCAATATGGAAATGTTCAGCCCGGATGGCCTGACCCGCGACATCGCTTCGTGGGGACGTGGACGGGTGTCGCTGGAAGGCGATCTGGAAGCCGCCGCCAAGGCGCGTGGACGCAGCTATTCGCCGGACCCGAATCTGGAGGCGGGCTTCTTCTACCGTGCCGATCATTTTGCGTTTGCGCGTATGGGCGTGCCGGCGATCACGGTTGGTCCGGGGCTGGACATGGTCAACGGCGGCATCACCGCGGGCAAGGCGCTGCGCGACACATATTTCGCCAATTGCTATCACCAGCCCTGCGACATTTGGACTCCGCAATGGGATGCCAGCGGCCATGCCGCCGATACCACGCTGGTCTACGACGTGGGCGTGGCGCTGGCCAACGGCCGGCAGTGGCCGAGCTGGCAGGATGGCTCGGAGTTCAAGGCGATCCGTGCCAAGAGCGATGCGGCGCGCAAATAAGAGCGGCTAACAACACCTAGCGAGCAGCGCTCAGGTGGGCGCGGACGTCGCGCTCAGAACCGGGGTGTGCGCGTGGTACATGCGGATTCCGAGCACCGGCCGCGCCCGCCTGGCGGTGAGCGCAGTCGTTTTGTTAGCCGCTCTAAGTGTGCAGGGCGTGCGTGGGCAGCGTGCCCCCGATCAAGGGGCCAAGACCAGCTAGCAACACGGCTGCGCTGATTGCCAGGCGGGCGTGCGGTACGTGCCACGCGTCCACTGCGAATCCTGCGTGCTGTCCACGCGCATCGGTGACTGCTCGCTACGCCAAGCGGACGCAGTCGGTGCTCGGTGTGGCCTTCGCTCACGCGTCCACTGCCGACCCTGTGCACTGTCCACGCGCATTGGACGGTTGCTCGCGACGTTGTGTTCGTCGCTCTCAGTGCGACTGCTGGTGTTGTGGTCAACGCTCTCGCATTGAACGCCTACGTATAGGCGTGCCCTACGACTTGCCGATGTTTGCGTTACGTGCCGCTGGCGGCACGCTTGTGCTGGGCGACGCTGCCGCACGGATAACGCTTGGCCAGTGCCTGGACGATCAGGTCAGGCGCGGCTTGCGCTTGGCGCGCGTCGGGCAGCGCGCCGATGTCGGCGATGATCGCCTGCAGGTCCGGCATGCCTGCCTTTCCTACCGGCATGCACCACTGGCTGCAGTAGCTGGCGCTGGCAACGCCCAGCAGATAGGCGCCAGCGCGGTTGGCCGACAGCATGACCTTGAGTTCGGCTTGCTCTGGCGCGGTGATTTCCGGCGCCAGCGATCCGTCCAGTCCCGCGTCGATCAGCTTGCTCCCGCTGAGCTCCCAAGGCTCGGGGGTGCGTGCTGCGGTGGTGGTGGACAGTGCGCTCAGGGCGGCCAGGGCCAACCAGAAAAGACGACGCTGCATATGCGCTCTCGGATGCGGGTTGGCGTGCACCATAGCGCGATAGACGGCTGCCGGTTGTGTGCGACGAGGGCGTGTGCATGTGCTCTAGAATTGAGGTTTCCGCTGTACTGCCCGGCACGATTCCGATGTCTTCCTCTCACGATGCTGCCGCGCCTGCGCGCAGCGGGTTAGTCGTTCTCGCCGTGTTGCTGGTCTACGTGGTGTGGGGCTCGACCTATCTGGCGATCCGCGTTGCGCTGGAAAGTGGTGCGCAGCCGCTGACGATGGTGTCCGGCATACGTTTCATCGTCGCCGGTAGCGTGCTCTACAGCGTGCTGCGCTGGCGCAGTGTGGCTGCGCCCACGCGCGCGCAATGGAAGAACGTGGCGCTGATGGGCGCGGCATTGTTGCTGCTGGGCAACGGTATGGTGGTGTCGGCCGGGCGCAGCGTGTCGTCCGGGCTGGCCGCCACGGCGGTGGCGACGGTGCCGTCGGTGCATTGCGCGGGCAGCATGCCAGCGGCGGCGAATGGTTGGGCATTGTGATCGGCTTTGTGGGCATGGTGTGGTTCAACGCCAGCACCCGTTTGACCGCGACGCCGGGTGGGTTGGTGTTGCTGCTGATCGCACCGATCGGCTGGGCGTTCGGCTCGGTGTGGTCGTGCGGACGCGATCTGCCGTCGCCGTTCATGACCGCCGCTGGACAGATGCTGTGCGGTGGCGTGCTGCTGGTCAGCACCGGCTTGCTGATCGGCGAGCGCCCACAGGCATGGCCGAGCCCGCAAGGCGTGTTGGCCGTGGCATACCGATGGGTGTTCGGCGCGATCGTGGCGTTCACCGCTTACGTGGGGTTGCTGCATCACGTGCGTCCGGCCTTGGCCGGCAGCTACGCCTACCCGGTGATTGCGGTGAGCCTGGGCGCCTGGCTGGGCCAGGAGCGCTTCCGCGCGCAGGACATCGCTGCGATGGCGGTGATCCTGGCGGGCGTGTTGGTAGTCATCTTCGCCAAGGCGCGGCGATGAGCACGGTCTCGCCACAGGAGGCGCGGCGCGGGCTACTGATCACCGCGTCCACCTTCGTGCTGTGGGGGCTGGTGCCGCTGTATTGGCATCTGCTCAAGGCGGTGCCGTCGCTGCAGATCATTGCCCACCGCATCGTGTGGAGCACGGTGCTGGTGGTGGTGTGGCTGCTGGCGAGCTTGGGCCTGCGCTGGTGGCGCAGCATTGCCGCGCAGCCGCGTGCATTGTGGATGCTGGCCGGCAGCAGCGTGGCGATCGCGTTCAACTGGGGCCTGTACATCTGGGCGATCAACGCCGGGCATGTCATCGAGGCCAGCCTGGGGTACTTCATCAATCCACTGCTGAGCGTCTTGCTGGGCGTGCTGGTGTTGAAAGAGCGCCTGCGTCGCATCCAGTGGGTGGCGGTGGTGTGCGCGGCAGTGGGCGTGCTGTGGCTGACCATCGTTGCCGGTGCGCCGCCGTGGATTGCGCTGGGGCTGGCGGTGTCGTTCGGTATTTACGGGCTGCTGCGCAAATTGGTGGCAGTGGATCCGGTGGCCGGGCTGGGCGTGGAAAGCGTGTATCTGTTCGTGCCGGCGTTGCTGCTGGCGGCCTGGGGCGAGCAGGGCCACGGCGGCGCGTTCCTGAGCGGCTGGAGCCTGCGCACCGATGCGATGCTGATCTTCGGTGGTGTGGTGACGGCGCTGCCGTTGATCGGCTTCGCTTACGGCGTGCGGCGCATTCCGCTGTCGTTGGTGGGCATCTTGCAATACATCGCGCCGAGCCTGCAGCTGCTGCTGGGCGTGTGGTTCTTCCACGAGCCGTTCGACCAAGGGCGCGCGATGGGCTTTGCCGCGATCTGGGTCGGCTTGCTGTTGTTCGTTGGAGACAGCGTACTGCGTTCGCGTCAGCCGGTGGCGGCGCGCTGAGTCAGCGCCACGCTGCATGCGATGCGTGTGGCGTGGAGCAGCGCGAAGGCTGCGCGTCAGCGTGCCGCGATTGCCGTGCTCAACTCTGCGGCACTGCCAGGGGGCTGGCGACGGCCAGCGTGGAAGCGGGCAGCGTTTGCGGCGCAGGGCAATGGCTGGGGTCTTCTTGCACCTGCGCCAGCCATTGATCGATCGGCCCGCCGAGCAGGTCAAGCCGCAGCGGCAGACTCAAATGGTTTTCGCCAGCGAGCTCGACGTAATGCGCACGCGCACTGGCCAAGGCGAGTGCGCGGCCATGGGTTACTGGAATGTGCTGATCGGCATCGCCATGCAACAGCAGCACGCAGCTGCGCGTGTCGGCCAGAGCGTGTGCGACATCGACATGGTCCAGATCCAACTTGAGCTGGGTATCGGCCGCTGCAATCACCGCGTCGATATTTTGGTCGGCATAGCGCCAGCGCGCATACGCGGCCACCGCCCGCCCGCGCCATCCGTGCGGTTGGCTGGAGAGCATGTGCGGCACCATGTCGCGAATGCCGCGCCCGGCATTGGCGAAGGATTCCATCGCCACCACGCCGGTCACGCGTGGGCCGAGTTTGTCGGCAGTGAACAGCGCGGTGGCCGCGCCGTAGGAAATACCGAACAGATACAGCGGCCCGCGGATTTCGCCGCGTGGCTGCAGTGCATCGATCACATCGATGACGTCATCGGATTCGCGCGTGCCGTAGCCGGACGGCCCGCCGCCGGAATGGCCGTGGTTACGCAGGTCGATGGTGACCACGCGATAGCCGGCCTGCGCGAGCTGCAGCGACCAGGGCAGCAGCGAATCGCCATCCATCATCCAACCATGCAGCACCACCACCGTGCCGCGTGGTGTCGGCGGCACAGCGGTCGGAAC
This sequence comes from Xanthomonas sp. JL1, assembly GCF_038405005.1. Taxonomy (NCBI): domain Bacteria; kingdom Pseudomonadati; phylum Pseudomonadota; class Gammaproteobacteria; order Lysobacterales; family Lysobacteraceae; genus Xanthomonas; species Xanthomonas sp. JL1. The sequence continues at coordinate 30,418 of NZ_JBBYGR010000015.1, forward strand.
CTTGAAACTGAAATCCACATCCAGCGCATGCGCCGGGTCGTTGCGCTGACCCATGTAGCGGTACTGCATGGCGTACTGGCCGGGGTCGATCGCACGCCAGAAGATCGGCACGCCATCGCGCGTCAGCACATGCCCGCTGCGGTTGGGCACCGTGGCGATGGTGGCGGCGATGCGTTCTTCGTCCAGCAGCGGCGAGGTGCCACCGGGCGCAACCAGGCGCTCGCTGAGCGAGGTCGAAGGAGAGGAACAGCCGGCCAGCCACAGGCAGGCGCAGACCAGCAGAAGCAGGCGCGTCATCGCGATTGATCGATGGAACAAACGGCCGAGCAGACTACGGCCTGCCCGGCCCGCGCATCTACCGCATTGCGGTGACAGAACGATGACAGCCTGCCCTGTGTTCAGCTGCGGCAGCCAGATGCGCTGCCGCAGCTGTCACCACTCCCGACTCCCGAATCCCGGCGGGCCAATGGCCCGCCTACACCTCGCGCACGGTCGTGGCGATCAGCAAACGCGCTGCACGCACGCGCACGCCACGCCGACGGCGTTTGCGGCGGCGTTTGCGTAGATGCATGAATAACCGACCATCGCGCTTCTGGTCGGCGTCGATGTGCCGATAGATCCCTGCGTGACTGGCCAAGCCGGTGCGGCCGGCAATCTGTTCGGGACTGACGTCCTCCCTCAGCAGAACCTCGATCTGGCGGATGCGCTCGGCGTCGATGCGTGGACGCCGGCTGGCCTGCGTGCGCCGATGGGCGCTGATGCGCTGCGCGTGATCGGGCCGATACTGCACAGCGTGCTGGTTGCGACGCAGTTTGCGGCTGATCGTGCTGGGCGCACGTCAGAGTTGAAGCCACCTGTAGATAGGCGGCTCTAACGCACTGTTGCTGACGGACTCTGCCAATGAGCGAGCCCTGCTGTCCAGGGCAAGGCAAAGGGCTCGCTCAGTGCAAGCTGGGTCCGTGCTCCACCTGCGTGATCAAAGGCTCATGTGAAAGAGTCACCGCTCCCCAAGCGCCATGCTGGAAAACACGCCGTCGCGGCGCACCCAGGCATGGAACAGGGCTGCGCTCAGATGCCCCAGCACGGTGGCGAACAACAGATACGCCAGCCAGCCATGCGCGCTGCGCAGCCAGGCATACAGCGCAGGGTCGTGCGGTGCGATCGCCGGCAGGTTCGCGCCCGGCCACAGCACGATCGGGTAGCCGCCGGCCGACAACATCGCCCAGCCGATCAATGGCATGCCCAGCATCAATGCATACAGCAGCCAATGCGAGGCAATCGCGGCGGCCTTCTGCCACGCCGGCAGATCGGCCGGCAGCGGCGGTGGGCGATGGCGCAAGCGGTTGATCAAGCGCAGTACTGCCAGGATCAAAATCGCGATGCCCAGCGGGCGATGCAGATCGATCAACCACGGCCGTTGCGTCACCGAGGCCACCATGCCCACACCGACGAACAGCATGGTCAGGATCATCGCGGCCATCAGCCAATGCAATACGCGCGCAGGCAGATTGAAGTGGGTGCGTCTGCTCATTGGCGTGCTCCCTGGCCGGTGGCGGCGCTGCCTTGGCCGTCAGCGATCTCGCGCTCGCGGCGATTGAACGATTGCGAATACACCGACGAGCGTGCCGCCAGAATCGGGTCATTCGATGCGGCAAGGCCCTTGGGCAAGATCAACGGGTCGTAATTGAGATCGCGGCACGGGCCGGTGGCCTGCGGCTGCGCACGCTCGATCAAGAGCGTCCCGGCCACGATCTGCTTGCGGCTGTCCGGCCACGGCTGCGACGGGTCGTCCACCGCATCGCCGGGCTCGGCGATGGTCAGCACCATGTCCCAACGCAGCGGCCCCTGCGTCAGCCGCGCATCCAGATCGGTGGCGAGAAAATCGCCATCGGCCTGCTTGCGTTGTTCGGCGCTCAATTCCTTGAACGGCGTCTGCGGGCGCATCGACCAGCGGATGTAGCGTTCGCGTCCATCGCCGGCAATCGCGCGGAACGCGTTGACGCCGTTGTACTGCGTGTTGGCCCAGCTGTCCGACCACGGCGCGGTCTTGGCCCACTGCTGGAACTTTGCTGCCTCCGGATATTGCTTGCCGAACGCCGCCAGTTTTTCCGGGTCCGGCTTGCCGGTGGCCGGGTCTGGCTTGGAGGCCACATTGAGTGCCTGAAAGCCGGCCGGCGTGGCGACCACGAAGAACGGAAAACTGTTCATCGCCGTGCGCCATTGCTGCCCATCGTCGCTGCGCAACAGCAGCGCCATGCTGCGTACGCGCGCCTGCCCGTCGGGCCCGTGCGGGTCGCCGCCGCCGATCGACATGCGTCCCAGCACCGGCGTGCTGGGCTGGCTGAAGATGCGTGCCGACGACAGCCAGGTGGCCTTGCCGCTGGACTGGAAGTGCCCGCTCACGCAGACACCCTTGGTATGCGCACGGCGGAAGCCCGGATGCGGCGGCCCGCTGGATTCGATGGTGTCGGTCATGCGTGCGGCAGTGAGCCGGTCGCTGCCGATCCAGCCGGCCGTCCAGGCAAACGCCAGCGCAACGCCGCCGGCAATCGCGGCAATCCCCAACAACGGCAGCACGGGGCTGCGCGCACGCGGGGGCGAGGGAGGTGGCAACGTCATGGCTGGCTCCTGTGGTCGATGCTGTGAGTGGTCGATGCAGTGAGACGACGTGTGCGCCGAGTTATTCCCTTGATCGCCAATAATAGTGTGGCACGCGCACGAATGGTGGGAATCATCCGCGCTTCAGTGCGTCCACTGCGTGATGCCACCACCAAAACCTGCCAATGGATGCTCTGGACGATGACCAACTGCGCGCCATGCTGCCGGCGCTGCGCCGCTTCGCGCGCTCGCTGAGTGGCGACCCCGCCAGCGCCGACGATCTGGTGCAAGCCACACTCGAGCGTGCGCTGCGGCGGTGGCGCACACGGCATACCGCCGACGCCCTGCAGCCGTGGTTGTTCGCCATTTTGTACCGGCAGTTTCTGGATGGGCAGCGCCGTGTCGCGCGCTGGCAGCGGGTGGTGGGTCTGTTCGCCCCACAACAGCCCAGCCAATCCGCATCCGCCGAACAGGTGCACGACGGTCGCGCCATGTTGGCCCGTCTGGCGTTGTTGCCACCCGAGCAGCGCGCCTTGTTGCTCTTGGTCAGCGTGGAGGGTTTCAGTGATCGCCAGGTGGCAGACACCCTCGGCATCCCGATTAGCACGGTGATCTCGCGCCTGTCGCGTGCGCGCGAACGCTTGCGCGCAGTCAACGAAGGTCACGTGAACCACGCACCTGCATCGAGGATCCTGAAATGACCATCGCACCGCCCGACGAACACGCGTTGCACGCCTATGTCGATGGCCGCCTTGCCCCGCAGCAACACGCAGCAGTGGCGGCCTGGTTGCAGGCGCATCCCGCGCCGGCCGCGCGCGTGGCTGGCTGGCTGGAAGCGCGATGCCGAAGCGCTACGTGCCGCGCATGCCGGCCTTGCACCGGAGATGGGCGCCATGCACTCACGCCTGCGGCGATTCGCCGTGGCCTGCAACAACGCCGTCGCGCCGTGTTTGCTGTGGCCGCCAGTTGCGTGCTGGCACTGGGCTTGGGTACCGGACTGGGCTGGCAGCTGCATGCGAGCCGGGTCGCCAGCCAACGCGTGCCGATGGCCGCTGCCGTCGCCGCTTATCGCCTGTTCGCCGATGCCGGCACGCAGCAGGGCGTTGCGTTGGACGTGCAGCGCCGTGCGGAGTTGCAACCGTGGTTGCGCACGTATTTCGGCAATGCCGGCGTCGTGCCGGATCTGCGCGCGCAAGGCCATACGCTGCGCGGTGGGCAATTGCTGTTCATGCTGGAAGGCGCGGCCGCGATGCTGGTGTATAGCGTGCCAATTGCGCGCATTGGCCTGTATCTGCGTCCACGCAGCGGACCGATGCCGACCGGCGAGCGCCGCGATGGCCGTCTGTTGGCACAATACTGGGCTGAAGGCGATACCGCATTTGCATTGATCGGCCCGGCGACGCAGACACGCATGCGCACGATCGCGCCGTTGTTGCGTAACCAGGGATGACCCGCGCAGCGAGCGCTGTGTTCGCCGCAGCGTGACAGCAGCGCTAACCGCGCTCAACTTCCGTAACGTTGCTGAAGCATCGCGAACGCCGAGCGCAGGGCCAGTGCTTCGCCGCCGGCGGGGCGGCCAGGGCGGTCGCTGTCGTTCCAGGCGTAGACGTCCAGATGCGCCCACGGCTGGCCGGGTGCCACGAAGCGTTCCAGATACAGCGCGGCGGTGACGGCGCCAGCCATGCGCGAGCCGGCGTTTGCCATATCGGCGACATGGCTGTTGAGATAGCGCAGATAAGGACGCCATAGCGGCATGCGCCACACCGGGTCGCGGGTCTGTTCGCCGGCGTTGATCCAGGCCTGTGCCAGCGCATCGTCGTTGGCGAATAGCGCCGGCAGGTCAGGGCCCAGCGCGATCCGCGCCGCGCCGGTGAGGGTGGCGAAATCCAGGATCAGGTCCGGGCGCTGCTCGGTGGCATAGCTCAGCGCATCGCACAGCACCAGGCGGCCTTCGGCATCGGTGTTGTCCACTTCCACCGTCACACCGGCGCGGGTGGTGATCACCTCGCCAGGGCGGAACGCATCCGGGCCCACCGCGTTTTCCACTGCCGCAATCAGCAGCGTCAACCGCACCGGCAACTGCTGCGCCATCACCAGCCCGGCCAGCGCCAACGCATGCGCCGCACCGCCCATGTCCTTCTTCATGTTGCGCATGCCATCGGCCGGCTTCAGATCCAGCCCGCCGGTGTCGAAGCACACACCCTTGCCGACCAGCACCAGATGCGGATGGGCCGTGTCGCCCCACTGCAACTCAATCAAGCGCGGCGCGCGATGCGACGCGCGCCCCACCGTATGGATGGTGGGGAAGTTCTGCGCCAGCAACGCCTCGCCGACAATCGCATCGACCTGAGCGCCATGCGCTTGGCCAACTGCGCGCGTGGCGTCTTCCAGGTGCTGCGGGCCCATGTCTTCGGTGGGCGTATTGACCCAGTCGCGCACCTGCAGGCAGGCCTCGATCAAGGCGCGCGTCTGTGCCGACGGCGTGGCCGCCAGTTCGGCCGGCGCACGCGGCACCTTGCGATAACGCGCGAAGCGATACGCGCCCAATCCCCAGCCCAGATGCAGCAACGCCTGCTCGGCATCACTCAACGGGTTGGCCAGCGTCCAGCGGCTGGCCGGCGGCAATGCCATCGGCGCATGCGCATAAGCGTAGGCATCAGCACGATCGCCAATACCGAGAATCGCCCCGGCCAGCCCGTTGTCGCCCGGCAACAGCAGTACGCTGCCCGGTGCGGCTTCGAAACGCTGCGCCTGCGCCCACGACAGCACACCGGTGGGCTGTTGTGCGCACCAGCGCGTAAAGCTCTCGCGGTCGAGTACATACAGCGGCAAGGCCGCGGCGTTGGAATCGATGAAACCGGTGAGGTGCGACATGGGAATCCTCGAATGTGGCGCCGTGCGCCGAGCAATGGGCTCAGGCGGGAAGGGTGATGCCGGCGTGCGCGGGGCCAGGATGCGGCGGCTGCGCGTCCAGCCAATCGGCCAGCCCGGTCATGCTGTCGAATTCCAGATCCGGTTGCTGGGTGGGGTGCGACCACACCGCACCTTCGCGGTTGATCCAGCAAGCGCGCAGGCCTGCATCCAGCGCGCCCAGCACGTCCGTGCGCACGTGGTCGCCCACATGCAGCACGTGCGCCGGAGACACCTCAAGCCGGCCGCAGGCGGCCAGGAAGATGCTCGGGTCGGGCTTTGCGCTGCCGTGTTCACGCGAGCCCAGCTGAAATGCGAAGTGATGCATCAGCCCGATGCGCTGCAGATCGGCATTGCCGTTACTGAGCGCGGCCACCGGTACGTGCGCAGCGATGCGCGCCAGCGCGTCGAGCACATCCGGATAGCATTCCACCTGGTTGCGTGCGGCATAGAACACTTCGTAGGCCGGCTCCAGCAACGCCAGATCGCCGCCGCTCTCGCGCAACGCCATTTCCAGCGTCAACCGACGCAGCGCGCTGAGGTCGTGATGCAGGTGCGGGTTGTCGGCAAAGCTGCGCTCACACAGCGCGCGCATCGCCTCCACCGGAAAGCGCTCGGCAGTGACCGGACTGTGCTCGCGCATCCAGTCGTACAGCATCTGATCGATCCGCGCCCCGATCGGCGCAAAGGGCCACAACGTATCGTCGAGGTCGAGGGTGATGGCGCGGATGTGGAAGCTCATTGCCGCATTTTACGGCGGTGGCTATGAAAAGGGGGTTGCGGAGTCGGGATTGGAGAGTGGCAAAAGCAGTCAAGTGGCCTTCGAGCCGATCCAGTGACGCAATGCATGCCTTTGCGGCTCCCCAGTCCCCGCTACTCAAGCAACCGCGCCCAGCGCTGCATGACGTCCACCCGGCTCAGCACCATCTTGATGCAGACCAGCAAAGGAACCGCCAGCAGCAGGCCGACCATGCCCCACAACCAGCCGAACAGCATCAGCCCCAGGATCAGCATCAGCGGCGAGATCGCCATGCGGCGGCCCAGTACGATGGGCGTGACCACCTGGCCTTCGATGGTGTGCAGTGCCAGGTACAGGATTGCCGGCAACAGCGAGGACAAGGTAGTGCGGAATTCCACAAAGCCCATCAGCAGCATCAGCATCACGCCGATCAACGGACCCACATACGGCGCAAAATTCAACAACCCTACCACCGTGCCCCACAAGATCGCTTCCGGCAGCGGAATCTTCAGTACATACAAAATGCCGGCAAACACCAGCCCGACCAGCGTGTTGATCACGCTGATGGTGAGCACGTAGCGCGAAACCTCGCGTTCGATGTCCAGCATGATCTCGGTGGTGAAACGTTGCTGCTGGCGGTTCGGCAGCAAGGCGATCGCATGCCGCTGCAGGCTTTCGCCATAGACCATGAAGAAGAACGTCAGCAGCACCACCGCCAACACCGACGCGGCGAGCTTGGGCGTGCGGACCAGGGCCTTGTAAGGGTCGTCCATCTGCGTGCGCACGATCTGCACGCCGCGCTGGCCTTCGCCACCGGCGGCGCGTGCAAAATTTTCCGCCGCCTGATTGGCCTGCATCACCGGCTTGGTGAGATTGCGCACATCGTGGGCAATCTGCTGCATGTGCTGCGGTGCCTGTTGCGCCCACTCGGCAGCCGGGCCGGCCAGTTGCACCGCCAGGGTCACGGTGCCTGCCAGGCCCAGGCACAGGATGAGCAAAGCGCCGAGAAACCGCGGGATATACAACTTGCGCAGACCGCGCAGGATGGGGTTGCCGATCAACGCGAAAAACACGGCCAGCATGATCGGCAGAATGATCGTCTGCGCCGCCCACAGCGTGTAGCCAACGGCAAGCGTGGCCAGCACCACCATCGAGGCAGGTGCGCGCGGGCGGTGCGCTGGTGCGGGCGGAAGCGAATCTGCCGCGGTGGCGGCATCCGATGAGTCGACGGAAAGAGACATACGCGCCCTGGCAGCAGACTGGCGTGCTGCCAGCGGTGCGCCATTATCGGCCCAATGCGTCAACAGCGCGCACAGAATCCATGGGCGCGGTGTCAGTGAGCGGGTGGTTGCCTGGAGGACTCGGCCGCGCGCGCACTGGTGCAGTTTTCAGGGGTCGGGTCGGCACGCGATGTGGCGTCGCCGGCGACGCTGGGATCGCAGCGCAAGCATACCTTTGCCTATGTTAACAACGGACAGGCATGCTGGTGTGTTGATTGCAGAACTCGGCGGGTGCTTACCCGCCGCGTCCATGCTGTCTCTATTTGCTGCCGGCCGCCAGCCAAGCGCCAGCCGGTCTGTTTGCCAGCTTCGCGCAGACTGCCGAACCCTTGCATATCCAGGACGCCGCGTTGGTCGCTGTCGTTGAAGTGTTCCATGAAGCCGCTTGAGTGCATGGGACATCCATCTTCTGCACTCCTGCGTTGAAGGCGGGTGCGCCCATCTATGCCCGATCAGCCTGGATGCCAATGGCTCCGGGTTGACCTTTCGCTGTGTACGGACAACAAAAAACCCCCGATCTCTCGAGGGTTCTTTTAAATCCCAGCATAAGCCCTGGAACTGAAATTGGTGCGCCCGGAGGGATTCGAACCCCCGACCAATGGCTTCGGAAGCCACTACTCTATCCGGCTGAGCTACGAGCGCCTGGCCGCGCATTATGCCAGAACAGCCGGCGTGCGCGTGATGGGGCTGGGCGACACGGGACCTGGCCAGCCACGGCGTCACTCCAGATGTGATGACACCGGCCTCTCGGCCGGGGCATTCGCCGGGCGGCACCGGATGCCCAGGTTCAAGCGCACAGGGTCCAGACGTGCAGCGGCGCGGCCATCTCAAGCGGCCGTCGCCAGATGCAAGCCTGCTCAACGCTCCCCACCTGACCGTCAGGTTGAGCACGCGCCTGAGCGCGGTCATTGCCGAGCCTGCGGGGCAATCGCACCGCCCGCCCCAGCCCGCCTGCACCAACGCACGGCCCTGGCCGCTCGCAACCTTGATCGCTGCGGCCAGCCGTATCCCATCGCGGAGGCAGGGCATTGCCAGGATTGCCGCCCGCACAGCGCCCACATGACCACGGCCGAGCCGCGCTGCTACCCTTTGCCGCATGAGCAAGCATGATGTCGAACGACTGCCCGCAGCGTGCGGGCTGACGTGCCCGCAGCGACTGGGCCAGTACTGGCAGCTGGTCCGTGGCGACCGCCCGATCGGGAGTCTGCTGCTGCTCTGGCCTACCTGGTGGGCGTTGTGGCTGGCCGCCGATGGCCTGCCGCCGCTTTGGACGCTGTTCGTGTTCACCGCCGGGGTGTGGCTGACCCGCTCGGCCGGCTGCGTGATCAACGATTACGCCGACCGCTGGCTGGATCCGCACGTGGAGCGCACCAAATCGCGTCCGCTGGCCACCGGCGCGGTCTCCGGGCGCGAGGCGCTCTGGGTATTCGTGGTACTGATGTTGGTGGCCTTCGCGCTGGTGTTCACGCTCAACTGGCTGACCGTGCTGCTGAGCGTGCCCGGCGTCTTCCTGGCCGCCAGCTACCCCTATCTCAAGCGCCACACCCACCTGCCCCAGGTCTATCTGGGCATGGCGTTCGGCTGGGGCATCCCGATGGCCTTCGCCGCCGTGCAAGGCAGCGTGCCGGTTCTGGGCTGGCTGCTGTACGCCGCCAACATCCTGTGGGCAACTGCCTACGACACCTGGTACGCCATGGTCGACCGCGACGACGACATCCGCATGGGCAGCAAATCCACCGCCATCCTGTTCGGCAGATTCGATCTGGTCGCGCAAGGCATCTTGTATGCGCTGATGTTCGCAGTCCTGGCCTTGGTCGACCTGCGCGCTGATCTTGGTGCGGCGTACTGGGCCGGTCTGGGCGTTGCGGCCCTGCTGGTGGCCTACGAATTCCGCATCGCCCGCCACCGCGAGCGCGGCCCCTGCTTCCGTGCCTTCCTGCACAACAACTGGGTTGGCCTGGCGATCTTCGTTGGCATCGCGGTGGCGGGGCGTTAGATTCGGGAATCGGGATGGAGATGGAGATGGGAAATTCGTCGATTGAAGATCAGACATTGAAGTAGCGAGCAAGGATTCACAACTTGCCAGCCTCTACTGTTCAATTGCTCAATCTCTTTTTTAGCGATCCACCCACGGAAGCCGGATCGCTATCGACCACGCTGTCCTGTCAGACAGAGAGCCCCTCTCCTGCGGAAGAGCGGAAGGGGTGCGGGTAAGGGCGAAGCCTCACACAGCTGGCGCCGGCAGGCTAGATCACGGCACCCGCGCGCAGACCCAGGCATCCACCCGTTGCACTCCAGCCTTTCGCAATGCCTTCGCAGCGGCGTGCAGCGTCGCGCCGGTGGTCATCACGTCATCCACCAGCGCCACATGTGCCGGCAACGGGCCGCGGGCGACGAAGGCGTCGCGCAGATTGCGCTGCCGCTCGACCGCATCCAGCTCGGATTGCGGCGCGGTCGCGCGCACGCGGCGCAGCAACGGCAGGCACGGCAGCTGCAATGCGCGGCCGAGCGGCCTGGCCAACTCCAGCGCCTGGTCGTAGCCGCGCTGGCGCAGGCGCTGCCGGTGCAGGCTCACCGGCACCAACGCCTGCGGGCGCGGCAGCTCCACGCAGCGCCGGGCCATCAGCTCGCTAAGCAGGCGACCCGCCGCCAGATCTTGGTGGAATTTGAACCGCCGCAGCAGCCCGTCCACTGGCCAGCGATAGGTGAAACAGGCATGCACGCGCTGCAGCGGCGGTGGTTCCTGCAGGCATTGCCCGCACAGGGCCACCCCATCGGAGGCGAACAGCTGAGTGGCGCAGCATAAACAGGCGTGGCCGTGATCCGGCAAGGCGGCGCGACAGGAGGGGCACAGATCGCCGTCGGCCGTGCCTGCCTCTGCGCACACCAGACACAGGCTCGGCAGCAACAACCGAAACACCCGTTGCGGCCACCTGTAAACCGATCGCACCTGATTGACGTTGACAGCATCTCCCATGCTCACCAGACTGCCTTGCTTTCAAGCCGCTGACTGTCAGGAAACTCCGATGTCTGTTGTCGTCCGCCATGACTGGGATCACAAAGAGCTGCAGGCGCTGTTCGATCTGCCGTTTCCGGAGCTGCTGCACCGCGCCGCCAGCGTGCATCGCGCCCATTTCGATCCGGCTGAAGTGCAGGTCTCCACACTGCTGTCGGTCAAGACCGGCGGTTGCCCGGAAGACTGCGCGTATTGCCCGCAGGCGCAGCGCTACGACACCGGCGTGACCGCGCAGAAGCTGCTGGAGACCGAAGAGGTCGTGGCCAAGGCGCGTCAGGCCAAGGCGGCTGGCGCCTCGCGTTTCTGCATGGGCGCCGCCTGGCGCTCGCCCAAGGAGCGCGACATCCCCAAGGTGGCCGCGATGATCCGCGAGGTGAAAGCCATGGGTATGGAAACCTGCGCCACGCTCGGCATGCTCGACGCCGGCCAGGCGCGTGCGCTCAAGGATGCCGGGCTGGACTACTACAACCACAATCTGGACACCGCGCCGGATTATTACGACACCATCATTCACACCCGCCAGTACCAGGACCGCCTGAACACGCTGGAGCATGTCCGCGATGTCGGTCTGAAGACCTGCTGCGGCGGCATCGTCGGCATGGGCGAAACCCGCGACCACCGCATCGGCCTGCTGCTGGCGCTGGCCACGCTGCCGGCGCATCCGGATTCGGTGCCGATCAATCAGCTGGTGCAGGTGCCCGGTACTCCACTGCACGGCACCCAGCAGCTGGACCCGTTCGAGTTCGTGCGCATGATCGCGGTTGCGCGCATCGCCATGCCCAAGTCGATGGTGCGCCTGTCCGCCGGCCGCGAAGCAATGAGCGACGAACTGCAGGCGCTGTGCTTCCTGGCCGGTGCCAATTCGATCTTCTACGGCGAAAAACTGCTCACCACCGGCAACCCGGATACCGAGCGCGACCAGACGCTGTTCCAGCGCCTGGGTCTGCGCCCGATGCAGATCACCGTCGATGCGGCCGAGCACGATCACCCCGCTACCGTGCATGCGGAGATCACCCGCAGCGCGGCCTGCGAGCATACCGCCTGAGCCGGCGTCCGGCACCGGTCGTCGGTGCCGGCTGGGCGCGCTGAGCCCGGCACGCTACGCTAGCGGCCCTTCTCTGCCGTTGAACGCTCCCATGGCTCGCCCCGATCTGCACGGACGGATTTCGTCGCTACGTAAATTGCATGTGGCCCAGGACCGGGTGCGGGTGCGGCGACAGGTCGGCCGCCGCGATGGCGTGCGGCTGGAAATCGACGGCCGCTGGCTGACCGGGTTCTGCTCCAACGACTATCTAGGCCTGTCGCAACAGTTCGAAGTGATCGCCGCGCTGCAGGATGCCGCTGCCCGCGATGGCGCCGGTGCCACCGCCTCGCATCTGATCTGCGGCCACCACACCGCGCACGAAACGCTTGAGCGCGAAATCGCCGAGTGGCTGGGCTATCCATCGGCGTTGCTGTTCGGCAACGGTTTCATCGCCAATCTGGCGGTGCAACAGGCACTGCTCAGCGAAGAAGACGATGTCTGCGTGCAGGACCGGCTCAATCACGCCAGCCTGCTCGACGCCACACGGCTGGCTGGCTGCCGGCTGCGACGCTATCCACATCTGGATGTGGAAGGCGCGATGCGTCAGCTCAAAGGCGCGCCCGAGGGTGCGGCGATGCTGGCCAGCGACGCTGTTTTCAGCATGGATGGCGATGTCGCGCCGCTGCGCGCGTTGAGCCTGGTGGCCCGCATGCAGGACGCCCTGTTTTATGTGGACGACGCGCACGGTGTTGGCGTGCTCGGCCCCCAGGGTCGCGGCTGCGTGGCCGATGCCGGGCTGGGCGTGGCCGAAGTGCCGTTGCAGTTGGTGACCCTGGGCAAAGCGCTCGGTGGCTACGGCGCGGTTGTTGTTGGCGACGACGCGCTGGTGCGCCATCTGGCCGAAACCGCGCGCCCGTACATTTACACCACTGCATTGCCACCGGCCCAAGTCGCCGCCACGCTGGCAGCCGTGCGCCTGGCGCGTCGCGACGATTGGCGGCGTGCGCGCCTGGTCGAATTGATTGCTGCGTTCCGCGATGGCGCGCGCAAGCATGGCTTCGAACTGATGGCGTCCGACACGCCGATCCAGCCCTTGCTGTGCGGTGAAGAAGCGACCGTCATGGCGATGTCGGCCGCACTGGAACAGGCGGGTTTCATGGTCGGCGCCATTCGTCCGCCCACCGTGCCCGAAGGCAAGGCGCGCTTGCGCGTGACGCTGTCCGCGCTGCATACGCCGCAGCAGGTGCAGGCGCTGATCGACGCTATCGTGCAGGCGCGCGATGTGGTGAGCCGGCAGCCGCTGCGTGCGTCTGCCTGAGACAAGCTGTGGCTTGTGCATGGCCTGCGCTGAAACAAGCGTGGGTCACTCAACGAGTGCATTGATTGCATGACGCATGCGCGTGGAAGGCGACAACCATGTGCTGATCTTTCGTTCCGATATGGGTCCCATGCAGTGCACCGGCGTTGCAGCGGGCGCGCGCTCGTATCCAATCGCATCTGTGCACTGACATGTCCCTAGCGGCAGGAAATGCATCGTAGCTAATGTCCACAGGCTTACCGACCTGTAACAGACCGACCGCCGAGCTGGGCGCCCATAGTTCGGCCACGAGCTTCGAATTTCTGGGAAGGATCACCATGAGTTGTGACGCTTCATCTACGGCCATGCCAGGATGTGCGAGGACATTTACGACAATGCCAGGTCCTCAAAAGCGTTGCGAATCGGAGTTGAATTCACCGAACAAATGTCGACGTCTGCTGTCCAACCATCCATAAAGAAGAGAGACGGACGTTTGGTATCTCGGGCAGCGCTGGAAGAAATGCGCCTGATGGCGTTGCAACGGATGGGCGAAGGCGAATCGCCGGCCGAAGTGGCCTCGTCGTTCGGGTTGCATCGCGGCTGGGCGTACAAAGTGCTGGCGCGAGCACAGGAGGGCGGCGCTGGCGCATTGATGACGCGTAAGGGCAGCGGTCGTCCGCGGACGTTGACGCCGGCGCAGGAGCGCCAGGTGTTCGGCTGGGTTAATGGCAAGAACCCTGGCCAGCATGGCTTCGACTTCGGTTTGTGGACGCGGCAGGTCGTGCGTGAACTAATCGAGAAGAAGTTTGCCGCACGGTTGAGTCTGGCCAGCGTCGGGACGTTGCTGGCGCGGCTGGGGCTGAGCCCACAGAAGCCGCTGCAACACGCCTATCAGCGCGATCCACTGGCGGTAGCGCAGTGGGAGAAGCAGACGTACCCGGCGATCGTGAAGCACGCCAAGCGGGAAAAGGCCGAGATTGACTTCTGGGACGCGTCTGGCTTCCGTGCCGATGCGGTGCAAGGACGGACGTGGGCCGTCAAGGGCGTCACGCTGGTTGTCGCGGTGCCGGGGCAGCGCCAGAGCATCAGTGCGGCCTCGGCGGTGAACAGCAAGGGCGGGTTCTGGTTCGCCGTGTACAGCGGCGGCTTGAACGGTGAATTGTTCGTGGACCTGCTCAAGCGAATGATGAAAGGCCGTCGCCGTCCAATCCATCTGGTGCTCGATGGTTTGCCCGCTCACAAGACCCGTGGCGTACGCGATGACGTGGACAGCCTGAAGGGCAGGCTGACGCTGCATTTCCTGCCGGGTTACGCGCCGGACTTGAATCCCGACGAGATTGGTATGGAGCTACACCAAGCGCACAGGCGTGGCGCGCAGCCCGCTGAGCAGTGGCGAGAAGCTGGCCGATCGGGTGCATGATCAGTTGTCCGACATTGCAGCTCGACCAGAATTGGTGCGCTCGTTCTTCAGGTATCCAAGTGTCGCCTATATTTCTGACTTATGAGTAATGGTGGCGATGGTGCACAACCGCAAACCCCCAGCACGTCGTGATGTGCGTTCGCTGTCGCAGGAGGTCAGCGGTATCAGCCTTGAGCAGATCGCTGGCACCTGGCCGGCGTGACTGATTAGTATGGTCTTCTTTTTGTTTCCGCTGCCGCATGCGCGGCTCCATCGAGATTTCCATGAGCACATCCATTCCACAACGTCGTGCACTCGTCACCGGCGGTAGCGGCGATCTTGGCGGTGCGATCTGCGGTCACCTGGCAGCCCAGGGCCGGCATGTGATCGTGCATGCCAATCGCAATCTGGTGCGTGCGCGAGAGGTGGTTGCTGCGATCGTGGCCAATGGCGGCAGCGCACAGGCGGTGGCCTTCGATGTGGCCGATGCGCAGGCCAGTTTGGCGGCTGTGGAGGCGTTGCTTGAAGTTGGCCCGATCCAGATCGTGGTCAACAACGCGGGCATCCACGACGACGCGCCAATGGCCGGCATGAATGTGGAGCAGTGGCACCGCGTCATCGATGTGTCGCTGCACGGTTTCTTCCACGTCACCCAGCCGTTGCTGCTGCCGATGGCGCGCACGCGTTGGGGCCGCATCGTCAGCGTTTCGTCTGTGGCGGCCGTGTTGGGCAATCGCGGCCAGACCAACTACGCCGCCGCCAAGGCGGCGTTGCACGGTGCCAGCAAGTCGCTGTCGCGCGAAATGGCCAGCCGCGGTATCGCAGTGAATGTCGTTGCACCGGGCGTGATCGCAAGCGACATGGTTGGCGATAGTTTTGCGCCGGAGGTGATCAAGCAATTGGTGCCGGCCGGCCGCGTCGGCAAGCCCGATGAAGTGGCTGCGCTGGTCGCCTTTCTGTGCTCGGAAGCGGGTGGCTACATCAATGGCCAGGTGATTGGCGTCAATGGTGGGATGGGCTGAGGGCCGCAGCCGAATCGTGTGGCGTGTTCGCTGAAAAGGTGGCGAGCCAATGACCTGCGACAGACCAGAACGCGCTGCAGCCTTGGACTGCAGCGCTAGGCAATTAACCGCCGGTCTCGTCGATCTTCATGGTCAGCTCGCGTTCGCGTGAGCCACGTGCAGCGGTGCAGTGCACCGACGCCGTATTGCCGTTGACACGTAGACGGCCGTCCACATACAGGCCGTTTCCGCGGTCGTGGTAGGACGCCGTCCAGTTAGAGATGCTGGCGCCTTGCGCCAGATAATGGTTCTCCGCGGCGCGCTGACACACGGGAACCAGGTCGCTACCGTTCATGAGCAATGGTTCGTGGGTGTACTGCACGATATCTTGTGCGGCAGCGTTGCTCGCGGCGAGAGATAACGTCGCGACAGCAGCCAATGCGTGCAATGTCCGGTACAACGGTCACCTCGTTTGATTAGGCATCAGTGCCTGGATGCCCGGCAGATTTTTCTCAACGCGTGGTGTCGCTATCTGCGCGCTAGATCAGCTCACGCCGCGTCGGCGTACCAAGGGGCAGTAAGAATCGCCTCGCCGTTGGCATCGGCAGTCAATGCATCCAGACCGTGGTCCGGCAGGTCCGGGTAGCGTTGACGTGTCTGGTGCAGGATCTCGCGGGCCAGCACCGCCATCTGCGCGACGTTGCCGTGGATGCGCGCGACAAATGCGTCGTCCTCGAGCGTGTCGTTCAAGGCGCCGTTGAGGTCGTTGAACCAGCCGATCAGGTATTGGTCCAGCAGCCGTCCGCTGCCGGTGGCGATGGCCTGTGCGGTATTGCGCACGCCCCAGTCGTGCAGCACCTGCTGCATCGCCAGGTTCATATCGCGTGCGAACAAAAAGTCGTTCTTCATCCGCGACAACAAACTGAGATTGGCGATGCGCCCGCTGCAGAACAGCGGTGCCAGCAGCGACCAGTAGTAGGTGTAATCCCAGATCACCTTGACCGGCATGACCTGCTCGTCGCCGAACAGCGCGTACTGATCCTGATACAGCGTCAGCGTGTTTTCGTAGAACGAGAAATACAGCTGCTGGTACAGCTCCACATACGGGCTGAGCGATTTGCCGGCACGGTCGCGGCCGATCAGTTCGCAGATGTAGGTGTTGGAGATGGCGATGAAGTCGCTGCCGGGCGAATAGAACGGGTCCAGGAACACGCCCGCTTCGCCGGTCAGTGCCCAGCGCTGCGGCGAGAACACCTGCTTGCAGCCATACGAGAAGTTGCGCAGGAACAGAAAGTCCTGCAGCCGGTAGTCGGCCTGGTCGAGCGTGGCGGCAACCTGCGGCTGATGCGTGCGCAGCCAGGTCATCGCCTTCTCGTGGGTGTTCATGCCTTCCAGCGGATGCATGTCTGCATCGCAGACGATGCCCAACGAATGCGCCCCCGAAGACAGCGGAATCAGCCAGAACCAGTAGCCCGGCCCGCACATGTGATTGGTCGAACGCCACCGGTCTGGTGGGGTGCAGCGCTGCAACCAGTTGCTGTCCTGCGACCAGCCGTTGGGGTCGATCAGGCCTTCCACACGCCACCACACCGCATTGGCATTGTGGTCGTTGTCCTGCGTCAGGCCGAGCTTGCGCTTGAGCAGGCCGGCGCGGCCGCTGGCATCGACCACCCAGCGGGCGCTCAGCGTGCCGGGCGTGCCATCGCGTTCGAAGCGCACTGCATGGTCGGTGTCGTCTTCAGACAATTCAACGCTTTTGACGCTGCAACTGTCGACAAAGGCGATGCCCTGCGCGCGCGCGCGCGCGCCGAGAAAATTCTCGAAACGGCCGCGGTCGATCTGCCAGGACGGCGTGGGCAGGATCTTGCTCACGCCCAGTTCGGTGCAACGGTCGATGTCGTGGCGCTGGTCGGAAAAGAAGAAGCGGAAGCCGAATTTGCGAATCTGCTCGGTCTCCAGATGCTCGCGCAGGCCGAGTACGTCGGCAAAATAATGCGCGCCGATTTCAACCGTGGATTCGCCGACCTTGAACGCGGCCTCGCGGACCGGATGCGCGCGCCGTTCCAGCACTGTGATCGCCAGTGCGGGATCGCGTTGCTTCAACTGCAACGCCAGGCTCAGGCCGGCCAGGCCACCCCCGGTGATCACGACATCGGCACGCTGTGTATTCATGGGGACTGGTTGCTCCTGATGATGGCGGGCACAGTAGCAAATTCGCCGTCGGCATCGTCAACGATCACCGGGTTGGCGCGCACGCGGCGATATTCGCGCCACACATGGCCGTACGCCCAGACCTGTTTGACCACGTGCGAGGTGATATGCCACAGATCGCGCACCAGCCGGAAATGGCTCTTGCGAAACGTGCCCGGCGACGTACCGGCGTAGCGGGTTTCGATCGGCACCGCAACCACGCGCGCGCCGGCCTGGCGTGCGGCCGAGATCAGCAGCTGCGCTTCGAACACGAAGCCTTCGCCGGGCACGTCGGGCAGGGTGAACACCGAAGCCGGATACAGCCGCTGGCCGCTCTGGCTGTCGACCAAGCGGAAGCCGCAGCCCCAGGCAATGCCCCAGTCGCCGAAATCGTTGCCGATGCGGCGAATGGTGGGTTGGGTGGCGCGCTTGCGCATGCGCGCCCCGATGATCACGCAGCCCGGGTGACGGTTGGCGGCAGCCAGCAGGCGCGGGAAATCGGACGCCTTGTGCTGGCCGTCGCCGTCCATGGTCATCACCGCGCGCATGCCAAGGCGCTGCGCCTCGGCAAAACCACTGCGCAGTGCGGCGCCCTTGCCCATGCGCTGCGGGTGACGGATCAGCGTGACCGGCATGCCGGCGATGCACTCGGCGGTGCCGTCGTCGGAGCCGTCGTCGATCACGATGACGTGCGCGCAGTAGGTCAGCGCGTCGGTGACCACTTCGCGGATGCGCAGGGCCTCGTTCAAGGCCGGCACCAGAATGGCGGTGTCGTCGCGGCTCAGCGGCTGCCGGCTCATCGCTGGATCTCCACGCGCAATACCCTGCCCGGGGCTGCATACAGCGCCACGCTGTCGCCACTGCCGGCCAGCAGGTCGAACAGCGGCAGCATCGGCGCCATCGCATTGCCGGCAATGTGGCGCGACAGCGCGCCATCGCCGGGAGAGGGCGTGCCGTCTTCCAACTGCGCGTGCAGCTGCGGCCTGCCGGACTGGCCGGGGGCGCCCAGCACCAGCGCGCTACCGAGCAGGCCCTGGCTGGGCGCGACCCGGCCCAGCGGCCCGACCGAGCGGGCGTCGTAGCTGGCCAGCAGCACGGCCTCCGCGCCGGCAGCGCGCTGCACAAGCGCTTCCAGCAGGCCCTGCGCGAAGCTGCCCAGGCTGGCGCTCATCGCGGTGGCCGGGGTCATCGCCCCGGCACCGATGGTCCAATAGCCAGCCGCGGCGTTATGCACCGAGTTATGGAACTTGGTCGGCGAGATCGCCAACGGGTCGCTGGCCAGCGTGGTGCACATGTAGTCGGAGATCGCCAGGTCGCCGTACGTGGAGGTAAAGATCGACGGCAGGCTGGCCGGGTCGCGGCCGGCGGCGGTGCAGGCCGCCAGCGCGGCTTCCAGCGACACCGCAACGGTGTCCGGCGCACGGCGGCGTTCGTTGGCCGCCAGCAATTGCGGCGCCGGGCGGGTGGGGGTTTCCTGCAGCGCGCCGCCGCGCACGAATGCGCTGGCGGCTTCCCAGTTGGGTAGCCCTTGGGTCCAGAAACCGATGCCTTCGATGGTCGCGGTCAGCATCAGCGCGCCCGCCCGAACAGCAGCGAACAGTTGTTGCCGCCAAAGCCGAAAGAGTTGTTCATGGCGTAGTCGATCCGGGCATGGGCGTTGTCGAAGCGGATCTGCGGGCCGCAGGCCGGGTCGGGCACCTCGCTGTTGAGCGTGCCGGGCAGCACGTCGTCGCGCAGCGCGAGCAGGGCGATCACCGATTCGACGATGCCTGCCGCGCCGAGGGTGTGGCCGGTCCAGGCCTTGGTCGAACTGGCATGCAAGCTGCCGGGGAAGATTGCGGCGACGGCAGCAGCTTCCACGCTGTCGTTGGCCGGCGTGGCGGTACCGTGCAGATTCAGATAGCCCACCGCACCCGGCTCCAGACCGCCGCGCTCGAGCGCACCGCGCATCGCCAACTGCGCGCCCAAACCTTGCGGATGCGGCGCCGACATATGGTGCGCATCGCTGGATTCGCCGTAGCCGCACAGCCACAGCGCCGCATCCGGTGCGGCGGCCGGGCGTTCGAGCAGCGCAAAGCCGCCCGCCTCGCCCAGGCTCAGGCCGACCCGGCGCGCATCGAATGGCTGGCACATCTCCGGTGCCACCACCTGCAGCGCGTTGAAGCCGAACAGCACGCTGCCGCACAACGTATCCACGCCGCCGACCAGCGCGGCGTCGATGACCCTGGCATCCATCAGCCGCGCCGCCTGGGCGAACACCTTGGCGCTGGACGAACACGCCGTGGCCACGGTGACACACGGGCCTCGCAAGCCGGTGGCGTGCTGTACGAAGTCGCCCAGCGAATGCGGGGTGTGCACGATCGGGCGATTCAGATCCTCGGGGAAACGCGCGCCGTCGGCGTCGTCGACCAGCCGCGTATACGCTTCTTCGCTGGCACCGATGCTGGAGGTGGAGGTGCCGATGATCACCGCCACCCGCTCGGCGCCGTAGCGCTGTGCGGCGGCCTGCACGGCCTGCGCCATGCCGTCCTGCTGCAGAGCAAGCCAGGCCAGGCGGTTGTTGCGGCAGTCCCAGTCTTGCAGGGCATCGGGCAGCACGACGTCTTCAACGCCATCGACGCGGCCAACCCAGCAGGGCAGCAGCGGTTGCGGACCGAAATCATTGCGCCGCAGGCCGCTACGGCGGGCCGTTAACGCGGCGGCCTGGGTGGCAAGCCCGGCGCCGAGCGCAGTGGTGGAAGTGAACGCGGTGACGGCAACCGGGGCCATCTGGGACGAATGCTGCACTTGGCTCACGATGGTCTGGCTGGCAAAAAGTGTGGTCAGTATATCGATGGCGTGCGCCCGCCCCGTGGACAGCGCAACTGAACGTGACAGTCATGTCGCTGACGCGGCTGGGATTCTTGCGCAGGCCGCGCTTTCGCCATCGCCGCAATTGCGACACAATCGACGCGACACATCTCTCTTTCGAGCGCGACCACGCGCGCATGCACGCCTACGTCTATAAAAGCCAACGCAAGCAGGACACCTTCGTCTATCTCGCCACGCGTGACGATTTCTCCGGTCTTCCTGCCGAAGTGCAGGCGCAGCTGGCGCCGTTTTCGTTCGTGCTGGAGGTGGCGTTGACGCCCGAGCGACGGCTGGCGCAGGCCGACGTGGCAACGGTGCGCGAGGCGCTGGGCAAGCACGGTTTCTATCTGCAATTGCCGAAAACACGCGTGCTCGCAGGCGAGTGCGACTATGACTGAGCCTGCGCGCGGCGCACGGATGCGCGCCGCAGCGCTGGCCGGTGCGGCTGGCGTGGTGTTGTGCCTGCTCAGTGGCGTTGGCGGTGTGGTTGCTGCGCTGAGCCTGTGGCTGGCGCAGCCGGCCTTGGCGCTGGCGGTGTCGTGGGCACGTGGCACGCGCACAGTGCCGAGCCAGCCGCGCGCCATCGCGCAAACGCTGCCGCCGTTGTTGGCGATCTGGGGCGTGGGCCTGTTGGCGCTGGCTGCACTGATCAGCTGGCCACTGACCGCCTTGCGCGACAGCGGCAGCCTGGCCGCCGCGCTGGCCTTGAGTGTGGCAGTCAGCGCCGCCCTGCTCGGGTTGTGGCGGACCTGGCCGTTGTGGGGCGAGGTGGAACGCGACGGTGGTGCGCTGGCGCCGCGCTGGCAGGCGCTGGCCACACAGGAATTGCATGCCTGGCGCGGCCTGCTGGCAGCCGTACTGGTGCTGGCGATGTGCACCCTGGCCGTGGTGCTGGCCTGGCCGGGCTGGTTGTCCGGGGGCCTGCGCTGGGGACTGGCGGTTGCCGCCGCTGTGCTGCTGCCGGCGGCCCACCTGCTGCTGCAACGCAGCGCCGCTCCCATGCGCAGCGCTGCGCCGCCGGCACGCCGTGCCGCCGATTTCTTCTCCGAAGCCGCAGCCGAACCGTGCCCGCTGGAGCCGGTGGCGCAGCATCAGCTGGTGCCCGAACTGTTTGAAGCCGCGCGCAGTGGCCGGGTGGACCGCGCGCTGCAATTGCTTGAGGCCGGTGCCGACCCGCAGGCGTTGCCGCTGCCGGAATGGCGTGACCAACGCAGCCTGCCGGCGCTGGCGGCGGTGTTGCCGGATCTGCGCCTGCTACGCGAGTTGATCGTGCGCCGCGTCGACGTCAACCAACCGCACCGCGGCATGACCCCGTTGCTGGCTGCCACCCGCGACAGCTGGCACGGTCGCCCGGACGCGGTGATGACCTTGCTGGCCAACGGTGCTGACCCGCGCTCTAGCGACAACGACGGCAATACCCCGCTGCATCACGCCGTGCGCAGTTCCGACCCGGGCGTGGCCGCGCTGTTGCGCGATGCCGCTGCCGAACTGGACGCGCTCAATAATGAAGGTCACTCGCCTCTGGCGATGGCCTGCCAGGTCGGCAACTGGCGGCTGGCCAAATTCCTGCTGGAACGCGGCGCGCATTCCGAACCCGAGGGCGGCGCCCCGGTGCTGCTGGCCGCAGCCGCTACCGAAGAAGACGATCCGGCCGGCGTGCAATTGCTGCTCAAGCACAAGGCGCGCGTGGATGCCCGCGACCGCCAGCGTCGCAGCGCCCTGCACGAAGCCGCACTGGCCGGCCACGGCGACATCGTCGAGACGCTGTTGTCGGCGGGAGCCAATCTGGAAGCGCGCGATCTGCTCGGTCGCACGCCGTGGCTGGATGCCGCGCGGCAGGCGCGCAGCGCGGTGCTCGAACGCCTGGTCGCGCGCAAGGCCGATGTGCTGGCCATCGATGGCGACGGCCGCAACGCGTTGATGCTGGCCTGCGCCGCCGACAACGTCTCGCCGGCGTTGATCCGCCGTCTGCTGGATCTGCAGGTGCCTGCCGATAGCGTCGATGCGCATGGTCGTCGCGCGGTGGATGTGGCCGCCGAAGCCGGACGTTGGGCGATCGTGCAACTGCTCGATCCCAGTTACCCGTTGCCCGCCGTGGTCAGCGACGCGCAGGGCGATGCGCCTGGCGTTGCCGTGCTGCCCGATCGCCCGCCGCTGGTGCTGCTGCGCGAAGGGCTGCAGTTCGGGCAGCGCGACGGTCTGGTCGCGCTGGCGCGGCTGTGCGCCCCGGAGGAACTTGGCGGCCTGCTACACGACGCGCATCTGGCCTTGAACGCCGAGGCGGTCGACTGGCTGCTCCGCCACGGCGCCGATGCCGAAGTGCGCGACGCCTGCGGCGATGTGCCGATGTTCGCGCTGCTCGCGCGCGGCGTGGAGGCGGTGCCGGCCCTGCAGGCGTTGCTGCGGCATGGCGTCTCGCCAGCGGGTGCCGGTGGTCTGACCCGGTTGCTGAGCGCCTGCGTGCAGCACGACGCGGCATCGCGCGGGTTGGAACAGTTCGCGCTCGAGTTGCTCGAACGTGGTGCCGACCCGTTCGCTGCGTCGGCTGCCGACGATCCGCCGTTGTCGCTGGCGGTGCGGCTGGGTTGGCTGCGCTTGCAGCAGTGGTTGCTGGAACATGGCGTGGACCGCGAAGCGCGCGACAGCCACGGCATGACGGCGCTGCATCTGGCCACCGCGCTGGGCCGCGACGCCTCGCTGAAATTGCTGGTCAAACACGGCGCCTCGCCGGAAGCGCGCGCTGCCGATGGGCAGACCCCGTTGGGCGTGGCGCTGTCGATCGGCCGCCGCGATCTGGCCGGCTGGCTGGATTGGCGCATCTGGTCGCTGCCGCGCCGCACGCTGCGCGAAGCGGATGTGCCGGCTGCCGCAATGACCGGCGATACCGATGCGGTGCGTCGCCTGATCGACCTCGGTCTGCCGGTCGACGCCCTCGACGCGCAAGGCTGCACCGCACTGCTGCGTGCGGCCGGTGGCGGCCACCTTGGCGTGGTGACGCATCTGCTCGGCCGCGGCGCCGATCCGCAGCGTGCCGCCAACAGCGGCGCCACGCCATTGTCGGCGGCGGTGAGCATGCGCCAGACCGAGATCGTGGCTGCGTTGCTGCAGGCCGGCGCGCAGATTGAACACCGCCTGCCCGGCGGCGTGACCGTATTGATGCTGGCCTGCGCGCTGGGCCTGCCGGACATCGTGGCGCGCCTGCTCACCGCCGCAGCCGACGTGCACGCCACCGACGAGCAAGGGTTGGCGCCGCTGCATTGCGCCGCGTTGTACGGCTTCAGCGCGCGCGACAAGAATCGCCTGCTGGCCTTGCTGGACACCTTGCTGCTGGCCGGCGCCGACCCGGAACACCTGGCCGGTGGCCGGGTCAGCCCCTTGCTGCTGTTGCTGGGCGCACGTGCCGAACCGGGCACCGCCTGCGACGAGCAGGTGGTGTTGGCCGGGGTCGAACGTCTGCTCGACGAAGATGTCTCGTTGGACGTGGCCGACCAACGCGGCTTCGGCCCGCTGCATCTGGCCGCACTGCACGGCCTCCCGCTGCTGGTGCAGCGCTTGCTGCGGGCCGGCGCCGATGCCGACCGCCGCGATGCGCTCAACCGCACCCCGCGCGAGATCGCCATCATGCGCGGCTTCATCGATGTGGCCGGCCAGTTCGAACCCGCCTTGCCGGGTGTGTCCTCGATGGCGCGCTTCCTGCGCGAAGGCCGCTGAGCCAGCGCGGCGGGCAACCGCTGCGGGTGTTGTTCGTGTGCAGCCGCAACCGGCTGCGCAGCCCCACTGCCGAGCGCGTGTTCGCCGACTGGCCCGGCGTGCAGGCGCAATCGGCGGGAGTGGCCGCAGACGCCGACGTGCAGGTCACCCCGGAATTGCTGCAAGAGGCGCAGGTGGTGCTGGTGATGGAACGCCGTCATCTGCAACTGCTGCGTCAACGCTTCGCTGCGCACCTGCGCCATTGCCGGGTGATCTGTCTGCAGATTCCCGACGACTACGCGTACATGGATCCGGCACTGATACGGCGCCTGCAACACACGGTGCCACCGCTGCTTGGTTTGCCGGCGCAGTCGTGACCTGATCCCGACACGGTGCATGCAAAACTGCGCGTTCTTTCGCCGGAAGGAAGCGCCCAACCCATGAGCGTGCGTATCGAGGACCATGCCATGCTGGGCAACTGCCACAGCGCGGCCCTGGTCGATCACCGCGGCACCATCGATTGGCTGTGTCTGCCACGCTTCGATTCCGACGCCGTCTTCGCCTCGTTGTTGGGCGCTGACCAACATGGGCAATGGGCATTGTCGCCGGCTGCCGACTTCCGCACCGAGCGCGCCTACGAAGACGACAGTCTGGTGCTGTGCACGCGCATGATCACCGACAGCGGCACGGTGGAACTGGTCGACTTCATGGTGGCCAGCGAAAACACCGAAGTCCACCAGCACCTGGTGCGTCTCGTGCGCTGCGTACAGGGCAGCGTGCCGATGCACATGCGCCTCACCTTCCGCTTCAACTACGGCCGCACGGTGCCATGGGTCACACGTATCGTCGATGGCATCCGCGCCATCGCCGGCCCCGATCAACTGGCACTGCGTTCGCCGCAAACGCTGCGCGGCCAAGACATGGGCACCGAAGCCGACTTCACCCTGCGCGAAGGCGGAAGCACCTGGTTTCTGCTCAGCCACGGCGCCTCGCATCTGGAGACGCCGCCCCTGATCGATGCCGAACAGGCATTGCAACGCACCACCGCGTTCTGGCATGGCTGGGCGCGCCGCTGCACCGATGTCGGGCCGTGGACCGAGCAGGTACGCCGCTCTTTGGTCGTTTTGAAGGGACTGAGTTATCTGCCCACCGGCGGCATTGTCGCCGCGCCCACTGCCGCGTTGCCGGAGCATCTGGGCGGCACGCGTAATTGGGATTACCGCTACTGCTGGCTGCGCGATTCGGTGTTCACCCTGATTGCGTTGCTGCAGGCCGGGTATCGCGATGAAGCCGCTGCGTTTCGCGATTGGGTCCACCGCACCATTGCCGGTTCGCCGGATCAATTGCAGGCGTTGTACGGCATCGCCGGCGAACGCCGCTTGCAGGAATGGGAAGCGTCCTGGTTGCCCGGTTATGAAGATTCCGGCCCGGTACGCATCGGTAATGGCGCGGTGGATCAGTTTCAGCTCCATGTCTATGGGGAGTTGATCGGCGCCTTTCATTACGCAAGCGAAAAAGGCGTCGGCCCGCCGTCGGACGACGATGGTTCGTCCGCATCGCTGCTGGAAAACATCCTCGATACACTGGAAACGCTGTGGCGCGAACCCGATGAAGGCATCTGGGAAATCCGCGACGAGCGCCGCCACTTCGTCCATTCCAAGGTGATGGCCTGGCTGGCGTTCGACTGCGGCGCGCGTGACGGCATCACCAATGCAGACGCTGAAAAACGCGCGCACTGGGGCCGCATTGCCGACCAAATTCGAGCCGAAGTCCTGGAAAAAGGCGTACATCCGGACGGCCATTTCGTGCAGAGCTATGGCTCGGATCGGCTGGATGCCTCGCTGCTGCTGATCCCCATCGTGGGTTTTCTGCCGCCGGACGATCCGCGCATCGCTGCGACCGCCGACGCGATCGCACGCGATCTCACCATCGATGGATTGATCGAGCGCTATCGTGCCGACGACAGCGCCGACGGCCTGCCGGCCGGCGAGGGCACCTTCCTGGCCTGCAGTTTCTGGCTGGTGGAAAACTATGCCTTGATCGGCCGCACCGACCAGGCGCGTGCGCTGCTCGAACGTCTGCTCGGGCTCTGCAACGACGTTGGTCTGCTCGCCGAAGAATACGACCCGCGCAGCAAACGCATGCTCGGCAACTTCCCGCAAGGGTATTCCCACGTGGCCCTGGTCAATGCGGCATTGCGCCTGCACGGACGCATGGGCGAAAAGGAAACGCATCCATGAGTGAGCAAGCAACGACCCCGCCGTGCATCATTGTGGTGTTCGGCGCACGCGGCGATTTGACCAAGCGCCTGGTGATGCCGGCGCTGTACAACCTGCGCCGCGCTGGCGCATTGGGCGAGCAATTCGCCATCGTCGGCATGGACCATGGCGACATCAGCGAGCGTGCGTGGCGCAGCAACATGGGGCAATCGATGACGCAGCTGCTCAGCAGCCGCGATGCCGAATTCCAGGCCGGCGAATTCGACACCGCCCCCTGGGACTGGCTGCGCGAGCGCATGCATTACCTGTGCGGCGACTTCACCGACCTGGGTGCGTATCAGGCGCTGGGTGGCTTGCTGGACAAACTGCACAAGCGCTACGGCACCCAGGGCAATGTGCTGTTCTATCTGGCCACTGCTGCGCGTTTCTTCGAGCCGGTGCTGCTTAACCTGGGCGAAGCTGGCCTGGTCAAGCAACGCGAGAACGACGGCTGGCGGCGGGTGATCGTGGAAAAACCCTTCGGCCACGATCTGCCCAGCGCCAAGCACCTCAATGCCACTGTCGCCAAAGTGCTGCACGAAGATCAGGTGTTCCGCATCGATCATTTCCTGGGCAAGGAAACCGTGCAGAACATTCTTGCGTTCCGCTTCGCCAACGGCTTGTTCGAGCCGGTGTGGAATCGCGACCGCATCGACCATGTGCAGATCACTGCGGCCGAAACCATCGGCGTGGAAGGGCGCGGGCGTTTCTACGACCCCACCGGCTGCCTGCGCGACATGGTGCCGAACCATCTGTTCCAGTTGCTGGCAATGATTGCGATGGAACCGCCGGCGGCATTTACGACGGAGGCAATGCATCGCCGTCGCGCCGAAGTCATCGAAGCGGTGCGCCCGATCAAACCCGAAGATGTGGTGCGCGGGCAATACGCCTCCGGTGCGGTCAGCCGTAGCGCGGTACCGGGCTATCGCGAAGAAGACACCGTGCCGGAGGATTCGGAAACCGAAACCTATGTGGCGATGAAGCTGCAGGTGGATACCTGGCGCTGGGCCGGCGTGCCGTTTTACTTGCGCACCGGCAAGCGCCTGCGCGAGCGCACCACCGAGATCGCGATCCGCTTCAAGCCGGCACCGCTGGCGCCATTCCGCAGCACCGAAGTGGGCGGCTATGGCCCTGACTGGCTGGTGCTGCATATCCAGCCGGATGAAGGCATCTCGCTGCAGTTCGATGTCAAACGCCCAGGCGCACAAGTGGCACTGGCGCCGGTGCGCATGGATTTTCGCTACCGCGACTGGTTTCCCAAGGAATACACCGTGGGCTACGAACGCCTGCTGCAGGACTGCATGAACGGCGAAGCCGGCCTGTTCCAGGATGCGGCCATGGTGGAAGGCGCATGGCGCATCGTGCAACCGATCCTGGATGCGTGGAAACAACCGCCGAGCGATTTTCCCAATTACGCCGCCGGCAGCGCCGGCCCCTCGGCCGCCGACGCCTTGCTGGCAATGAATGGCGGACATGCCTGGCGCGCACTTACCCCAGGGCGCAAACCGCCACCGCGGCGCCCGCCGGAAACGCGTGCTGGTGCTGCAACGCCGGTGAAGAAAGCTGTCAAGAAAGCTGCGAATAAGCCAAGCAAGGTGCCCGCAAAGCGCACCACGTCTGCGGCTGCTGCGGCAAGCAACGTGGCGCAAACCGCACCCAAACGCGTAGCGAAGACGGGGGCAACGCCGGCGAAAGCTGTTGGCAAGCCCGCAGCTGGACGCAGCGGGGCGAAGAAGTCGGTCAGAAAATCCACGGCACCCAAATCGAGAAGTTGAGTGGCACGCGTCAGCCGCCGCTAGGCGGTTGACGCATTTATGTGCGCGGTGACAAAGCAGAGTGATCTAACATCGTACGATCGCCATGGTTAGCAGCAGTCCATCTCACGACGGTGAGCGCATGACGGTCAACTGATACGTGGAAACACGTGTCAGGACAGTGTAGGGAAAGATCATCTAAATTTTCTTCCTGATTAGCCATAACCCTCAGCTAGACTTTTGCTTCAGTCCTGCAAACAGCATGGTTTTCCTGACGTTTTCCATGATGTGCGCTTTCGCGTTCCTGACGCGAGGAGCCGGTCCGAAGTTATTTCAGCCAAGACGTCATCGCGACCTTCTATCGAGCTCGTTTCGCGATAAGTGCGCAGGTGCTGCAGCTGAAGGTCAGGGCTAATCAGGATTTTCTTTAGTTCCACTGTGTTACAAATAATCGTACCTTTGTGCCACTATTGGAAGACCTTCAGGCCGCGCGGGAGAGCTGTGTTGAATAGGACACTGGAAGTGCGTTTTGAACAGTACGGGGAAGTAGTTGCTGCCGCCCTGTCCCATGCGGATCGCAAACAGCCCGCACACTGGTACCTGAAGGGGTTGCTACTGCCTGGAGGGCGCAAGAGCGTGGAGCCCATGGCCGCGCGGGTGCACCCGCAGAACGTGCGCTCAGCCCATCAATCGATGCACCATCTGGTGGCCGATGCCGACTGGAGCGAT
>NZ_JBBYGR010000016.1:0-36469 GCF_038405005.1 Xanthomonas sp. JL1
CTTGATCAGGTCGTTCTGGAACACCTGCTCAGCCAGCAACTTCTTCAGTCGCGTGTTCTCGGCCTCCAGGTCCTTGAGCCACTTGGCATCTGGCACGCTCATGCTGCCGAACTTGCCGCGCCACAGGTAGTAGGACGCCTCACTGAAGCCATGCCGCCGGCACAGGTCCTTGATCGCCACACCGGCCTCGGCTTCGCGCAGGAAGCCGATGATCTGCTCTTCGGAAAAACGCTTCTTCACGTCCAATCTCCTCGGGGTAGGGAATTGGACTCCAAACTGAGGTGCTACTCAAAATCAGGCGGACGTCGCCCATAAACAACGCCGGTAGTACGCCGGCGTTTGCTTTGATCTCTCTGCGACTGGCTGTGGCCGTCAGGCGTCTGCAGGCGGCGTATCGCTGGCAACAGCCGCCTCGCCTGCTACATCTTCCACCTCGTCCAGCGATGCATCCAGGCGTTCCACTGCCTGCAACTTTTCGCCCTTGGACAAGCGGATCAGCGTGACGCCCTGCGTGTTACGGCCCACGCGCGAGATCTCCGAACCACGTGTACGCACCAGCGTGCCGCCATCGGAAATCAGCAGCACTTCGTCGGTGGCCCCCAGCAGCACTGCACGCACCAACTTGCCGTTGCGCTCGGTGGTCTGGATGCCGATCACGCCCTGCGTGCCGCGCCCCTTGCGCGGATATTCGGCCAGCGGAGTGCGCTTGCCGTAGCCGTTCTCGGTGGCGGTCAGGATGTAGGCCACGTTGCCGTCATCAGCAACCTCGATGACCGCAGTTTCAGCGCCATCGGTGGTTTCGACCACATCATCGACATCGTCGGCTTCGATCTCTTCATCGGCGCCGCCGGCACGCTCAGCCACGATCAGGCTCACCACCTCTTCGCCCTTGGTCAGACGGATACCGCGCACGCCGGTGGCGGTGCGGCCCATCGAACGCACGGTGGATTCGCCAAAGCGCACGGTCTTGCCGTTGGAGGCGAACAGCAACACGTCGCGGTCGCCGTCGGTCAATGCCACACCGATCAGTGCATCGCCTTCATCCAGATTGATCGCGATCTTGCCGCGCGCCAGACGGAAGGCGAATTCGCTCAGCGAGGTCTTCTTGACCGTACCGTTGCGGGTAGCGAAGAACACATAACGATTGTCAACATATTCGCGCACCGGCAGCACCGCCTGCACGCGCTCGCCGGCTTCCAGCGGAATCCAGTTGATGATCGGGCGGCCACGCGCATTGGAGCCGGCCTCCGGCAATTGATGCACCGGCAGCCAGAACACCTTGCCGCTGCTGGTGAAGGTCAGCAGCGTGTCGTGCGTGTTGACCAACCACAGCTGGTCGATGAAATCTTCTTCCTTGGTCGCCGCGGCAGAACGGCCACGGCCACCACGCCGCTGCGCGCGATACGCGCTTACCGGCTGCCGCTTGGCATAACCGGCGTGCGAGAGCGTCACCACCACGTCTTCCGGCGCAATCAGATCCAGGATATCCAGGTCTTCTTCGCTGTGACGGATCTCGGTGCGGCGTTCGTCGCCGTATTCCTCGCGGATATTGATCAGCTCGTCGCGGATCACCTGCAGCAGCACATCCGGATTTTCCAGGATGCGGATCAGGCCTTCGATGACCCCGAGCAGTTGCTTGTACTCGTCGGTCAGCTTTTCCTGTTCCAGGCCAGTCAGACGATGCAGACGCATTTCCAGAATCTGCGAGGCCTGCACTTCGCTGAGCTGATAGAAACCCTTGATCAGGCCAACGCCCGGCGGCAGATCTTCCGGCTTGGACGCTTCGGCACCGGCTGCGCCCAGCAGCGCACCGACCAGACCCGGTTGCCAGGTCTTGGCCAGCATGCGCTCGCGCGCTTCCTGCGGGTTGGCCGAGGTCTTGATCAACTCGATCATTTCATCGATGTTGGCCAACGCAACGGTCAGGCCTTCCAACACGTGCGCACGCGCACGCGCCTTGCGCAGTTCGAAAATGGTGCGGCGGGTGACCACCTCGCGGCGGTGGCGAATGAACGCCTCCAGCATCTGCTTGAGGTTCATCAACTGCGGGCGGCCGTCGATCAGCGCCACCATGTTGATGCCGAACACCGATTCCATCTGGGTCTGCTGATACAGGTTGTTGAGCACAACCTCGGCCGATTCGCCGCGCTTGATTTCGATGTAGATGCGCATGCCGTCCTTGTCGGACTCATCGCGCAGCTCGCTGATGCCTTCAAGCTTCTTTTCCTTGACCAGCTCGGCAATCTTTTCGATCAGCCGCGCCTTGTTGACCTGGTACGGGATCTCGGTGACGACGATCGCCTCGCGGCCGTTGTCGGCCACTTCCACATCGGCCTTGGCACGGATGCGCACGCGGCCACGGCCGGTGCGATAGCCGGCGGCAATGCCGGCGGTGCCGTTGATGATGCCGGCGGTGGGGAAATCCGGGCCCGGGATGTATTCCATCAGGCCTTCGACATCCAGCTCCGGGGTGTCGATCAGCGCGATGCAGGCGTTGATCGCCTCGGTCAGGTTATGCGGCGGGATATTGGTGGCCATGCCCACCGCGATACCGGCCGAGCCGTTGACCAGCAGGCTCGGGAACCGGGTCGGCATGACCGTCGGTTCCTGTTCCTTTTCGTCGTAATTAGGCTGGAAATCGACGGTTTCCTTGTCGATGTCGGCCATCAGCTCATGCGCCAGCCGCGACATGCGCGACTCGGTATAACGCATCGCCGCGGCGGAGTCGCCGTCGACCGAACCGAAGTTACCCTGGCCGTCCACCATCATGTAACGCAGCGAAAACGGCTGCGCCATGCGCACCAGCGTGTCGTATACCGACTGGTCGCCGTGCGGGTGGTATTTACCGATGACGTCGCCGACGATACGCGCCGACTTGAAGTAGGCCTTGTTGCTGTGTGCGCCCAGCTCGTGCATCGCGAATAACACGCGTCGGTGCACGGGCTTGAGGCCATCACGGGCATCGGGGAGTGCGCGGCCCACGATCACGCTCATCGCGTAATCGAGATAACTCTTGCGCATCTCGTCTTCCAGGTTGACCTGGATGATTTCCTTGGCGGTTTCTGCCATTCGGGTTCCGTAAGTGAGGTAGCGGGCGAGCCGGAAAGCCGCGTCGGGGGCGCCCTTGCATCAGGCTGCCTCCCCTACGCTCCCGCCGATCGACTCAAGTGCCAGATTGTACCACGGCAGGCCACCCCGATGCCTCCGGTTTACCAGGCAGAAACAAGCACTTGCGCGGAGTTTGAGCGGCGCTGGCAGCCTGTCGGCGCCGCGTCGGGCTCAGTTGCCGAAGGCCGCCTGCATCCGCGCCTGGTCCGGCTGCGCGATGACGCCACGCTCGGTGACGATTGCATCGATCAGATCGCCGGGGGTCACGTCGAACACCGGGTTCCAGGCATGAATACCGTCGGCCACCGTCCTGACACCGCCCACGCCAAACAATTCGCCTGGATCGCGCTGCTCGATCTCGATCTGGTCGCCACTGGCGGTCGCCATATCCACCGTAGACGACGGCGCCACCACCATGAATTTGACGCCATGGTGGCGCGCGGCGATCGCCAGCTGGTAAGTGCCGATCTTGTTGGCAGTATCGCCATTAGCGCAGATGCGATCGGCGCCGACGATCACCCACTGCACCAGCCCGGATTTCATCAGATGCGAGGCGGCGGAATCGGCGATCAGGGTGGCGTCGATGCCGTCCTGCTGCAGCTCCCACACGGTCAGGCGCGCGCCCTGCAGCCACGGCCGCGTCTCGCCGGCGAAGACCTTGGCGATGCGCTGCTGCGCCATGCCTGCACGGATCACGCCGAGGGCGGTGCCGAAGCCGGCGGTGGCCAGCGAGCCTGTATTGCAATGCGTCAGCACACCGCTGCCCGGCGCGATCAGTGCGGCGCCAAGCGCGCCCATATGGCGGTTGGCGGCGAGGTCTTCATCGGCGATGGCCTGCGCCTCGCGCGCGATCACTGCGCGCCAGTCGGCCCCGGCCGCGCCCAGCACCCGGCGCATGCGCATCAGCGCCCAGGCCAGGTTGACGGCGGTCGGACGCGCCGCGTTGAGCCGCAGCAATGCCGGCTCAAGCTTCTGCAGCGCGGCGTTACCGTCGTCGGCCGCGATGTCGCGCGCGGCCAGCGCCACGCCCCACCCGGCTGCGATGCCGATCGCCGGCGCACCCCGCACGGCTAGCGAATGGATCGCTTCGGCCACCGCGTCGCTGGTGTCGCAACGCACGTGCTCCACCACAAAGGGCAGCTTGCGTTGGTCGAGCAATTCCAGGGCATCGCCGGTCCACAACAGTGGGCGGATGTGGTCGTAGCGGGCGTAATCGATATGGGCGCTGTCATTCATGCGTCCATTGTAATGCGCACGGACATCGGCTGCGCCGGTGGGTGGCCGCGTTGCCTCAGAACGGCCAACAACACGTAGTGAGCAATCGCCAGGTGGGCCTGGATGGCGCGGAGGTACCGCAGTGTACGAGCGGTACATGCCGCACCGAGCACAGGCCGCGCTCTCCTGGCGGCTGCGCAGTCGTTTTTTGTTCGCTGCTCTTAGTCGACGATGAACTCGGCGCGGCAGCCGTCGTTCACCCACACCCCATCGCGGCTCCAGCCCCAGGTCTGGCCTTCCACGCATGGCGTTTTGGACATCTGCCGACCCAGGCGCACCGCGCGTTCCACCGACACACCGCAGGTGCGGCGCGCGCTTTTCTTCGACTCGCAGGTGACCATGCGCGGCACCGCGACGAAGCCGGAGCCGTCTTCGGCACCCACCTCGAATTCGCCATCGCAGCCACGCGACACCCAGATCTCGTTGCGGCGCACGCCCCAGGTGCGCCCTTCCTTGCACGGCCACATCGAGCGTTGCCGCAGCAGCCGCACCGGCGCACCGCGCAGCACCACCGGGCATGCCACCGTGCCGCCATTGGAATCGCAACGCACTACGCGGCGCATCACCGTCGCGGCCTGCACGCGGGTCGCTGCGAATTCGGCGCGACAGCCCTGTTCGACCCACACGCCATCGCGTTCGACATCCCATTCGCTGCCGCGGATGCAGCTGGTTTCGGAAAGTTGGCGCACCAGTTGCACGCCTTGGGCGGTGTCCATCGCACAGTGCACGCGCGCCAGGTCCTCGGACTCGCAGCGCACCACGCCGGCCACGCGGTCCGAAGCGGGCGCATCGGCGAGCATCAGCAGCGGCAGGCACCACAGACCGCATAAGCTGATCAGCCACTTCATGCCGACAATCCTCACCCCGAAACGATCTTCGTCGCGCCCCCGTGTACGTGAAGATGAGAGCATCATCGATGTGAAGATAGCAATACGGTGCCGATGACAGCGCGATGACTCAGGCGCGGGCGAAGTCGAAGGCCAGCACGTCGGCAATCTGCGCGGTGCCGCGCAAGGCCATCAACAAGCGATCCACACCCACCGCCACACCGGCGCAGTCGGGCAACTGCGACAACACCGCGAGCAGGCGTTCATCCAGCGGTAGCTGCGGCAATCCACGCACCGCACGCACGGCGTTGTCGCGCACGAAGCGCGCACGCTGCTCCTGCGCATCGTTCAGTTCGTGATAGCCATTGGCCACCTCGACGCTGCCCAGGTACAGCTCGAAGCGCTCGGCCACCGGCGGATCGTCGTGGCGCACACGCGCCAGTGCGCACTGGCTGGCTGGCCAGTCGTGCACCACCGTCAACGTGTCGCTGGCAAAGCCCGGCTGGATGCGATGGGTCATCAGCAGGTCCAGCCAATCGTCGCGGGTCAGGCCAGCGGGATCGATGGCCACGTCATGCAGCGCGGCGCGTAGCGTTTCGATCGGATCGCGCAGCGGGTCGATGCCCAACCTCTGCACGAACAGTGCACGATACGTCAGCACCTGCACTGCGGCGTCGCGGCCGACCAGCGCGAGTGCGCGGCGTATCAGCGCGATGGTTTCCTGCGCCAGGCTGCGGTCGTTCCAGCCGATCCGATACCACTCGAGCATGCTGAACTCGGGGTTGTGGCGGCCACCGGCTTCGCCATTGCGAAACACCCGCCCCAGTTCGTAGCAATCGCCCGCGCCGGCGGCAAGCAGGCGTTTGAGCGGATATTCTGGCGAAGTGCGCAACCAGCGCACCGGCGCACCGGCGTCGACATGGCCGGTAAAGCGCGTGCTGAAACTTTCGATATTCGGTTCGGTGTTGCCGGCCTGCGAGAGCACCGGCGTTTCCACTTCCAGCACGCCGCGCTCGGCGAAGAAGTTGCGGATCGTGGCGTTGAGCCGGGCCCGCAACTGCAACGCGGCCAGATCGAGCTGCGCCGTGCTCATCGCTGTTGGCCGTGTTCGCCCAGGAAGGCCAGCAGACGCGCTTCGTCCCAGATCTCCACGCCCAGCGATTGCGCCTTGTCGAGCTTGGAACCGGCTTCTTCGCCGGCCACCAGAAACGCCGTCTTCTTGGAGACGCTACCGGCGACCTTGGCGCCCAATGCTTCCAGCCGCTGCTTGGCCGCATCGCGCGTCAGCGCAGCCAAGGTCCCGGTGATGACCACGGTCTGTCCATCGAGCGGGCCAGTCTTTTCTTCGCCAGCCTCCGGCATCATAGCCAGCAGCGCGGAAAGCTTTTTCTGGGCTTTAACCGCGAGCGTGTCGTTGGCCGGCACCAACAGCCAAGTCGCGAGCGACTCGGCCACTGACTGCGGTACACCCGCTTCGACGAGAGGCTCGGGACCGCCATTGCGCAGGGCATCGATGGAACCAAACGCAGTCGCGATCTGGGCGGCGCGAATCGGCGTCACCTTGGGAATCTCCAGGTCCTCCAGCAAATTGGCCAAGCGCAGCTCGCCACGCAGCTTCGGCGAAGGCGGATGGGTGTCGCCGATGCGCACCTTGCGCGCCAGCAGATGATCGATGGCCTTCTGATTCCCGGGCTGATCGAAGAAATGCCCCAGCGAACGCGCCACTTCTCCACCGATATCCGGCACGCGCTTGAACAGCGGCCAGGGCAGATGACGAATCAAGTCCAGATCGCCAAA
Source organism: Xanthomonas sp. JL1 (assembly GCF_038405005.1). NCBI lineage: Bacteria > Pseudomonadati > Pseudomonadota > Gammaproteobacteria > Lysobacterales > Lysobacteraceae > Xanthomonas > Xanthomonas sp. JL1. The sequence continues at coordinate 7,008 of NZ_JBBYGR010000016.1, forward strand.
CCACGCCGACAACGCCTTCGCCGTGCTTTCGCCTACGTGTTCGATGCCCAGCGCAAACAGAAAACGCTCCAGCGTGGTGTCGCGCGATGTTTCAATCGCCTCGATCAGATTCTCTGCCCACTTGGTGGCGATCTTCTTGCGATTCCAGTCGAACGTCGGCAGGCCTGCGCGCAGTAGATCGGCCTGCCAGGTTTGCGGCACCTCGCGCTCGCCGGCCAGGTCCACGCCGATACCGACCAAGGTGGCTTCCAGCTGTGCATACGCGCCGCTGGCCAGATGCTCGCGCGCCTCGCGCAAGAACGCATGCGGACTTTCGGCCGTGCTGATCATGCGCAGTTGCAGCAGCTGATCCACCGTGAGCAGATACAGATCGGCCACACCTTGCACCACGCCGCTGTCGACCAACACCTCGATGAATTTTTCGCCCAGACCATCCACATCCATCGCGCGCCGCGAGACGAAATGCCGGAAGGCTTCCTTGCGCTGCGCCGGGCAGGTCAACTCGCCGGAGCAGCGCCACACCGCCTGACCTTCTTCGCGCACGATCTCCGAACCGCAGACCGGGCATTGCGTGGGCATCTGCCACGACTGCGTTGCGGGAGGGCGTTGGTCGGCTACCACGGCGGCCACTTCAGGAATCACATCGCCGGCGCGGCGCACGATCACCGTATCGCCCACGCGCACATCCAGCCGCGCGATCTGGTCGGCGTTGTGCAGCGTGGCATTGGTGACGATCACCCCGGCCACATGCACCGGCTTCAAACGCGCCACCGGCGTGGCCGCACCGGTACGTCCGATCTGGATCTCGATGGCTTCGACGGTGGTGGACTGTTCCTGCGCCGGGAACTTGTGCGCAAGCGCCCAACGCGGCGCACGCGAGACGAAGCCCATCTCGCGTTGCCCGGCCAGATCGTCGAGCTTGTAGACCACGCCATCGATATCGAAGGGCAAGCCGTCGCGCGCCTCACCGATGCGCTGGTAATACGCCAGCAGACCGTCGCTGCCCTGCACCACTTCGACTAGCGAACTCACTGGAAATCCCCACGCGCGCAGCTGCGCCAGCATTGCTGAATGAGTTGACGCAATACTTTGCGGAATCTCCTCAAAGAGGTCCTGCTCTACTTGAATGAGCCCTACCCCATATGCAAAAAAAGAAAGCGGACGCTGAGCCGAGATACGACTATCTAGCTGACGCAAAGAGCCCGCGGCCCCATTCCTCGGATTGGCGAGAAGTTTTTCGCCCCGAGCCATAGCACGCTTATTGAATTCAGAAAACCCATCACGTGGCATATAGACTTCACCCCGAACCTCTAAGATAGCCGGAACGTTGTTGCCCTTTAATTTCAATGGAACTGACCTTATTGTCCGAATGTTCTCACTAACATCCTCGCCAACATCGCCGTCACCACGGGTCACACCTTGAACGAACTTGCCTAGTTCGTAACGCAAGCTAATTGCTAGACCATCAAATTTTGGCTCTACAGAAAATTCGAGCGGGTTCGAGCTGCCCATTCGACGAAAAATTCGATCAACGAAGTTTTTGACCTCAACTTCATCAAATGCATTCGCCAAAGAAAGCATGGGGATTGAGTGTCTAACTTTTACAAATGATTTCCGCACTGCTCCACCCACCCTCATGGACGGTGAGTCAGCCGTGACTAGTTCTGGATACTTCTGCTCCAGTTCCTGTAACTCTCTAAAGAGCTGGTCGTACTGAGCATCTGTAATTTCAGGATCTGCAAGATCGTAATACCGGTGGTCAGCATTTTCGATACGCCGCCGAAGCTCTCGTGCCCGCTCAATCACACCTTGCTCCATCGTCTCAACCAATTGCCCACTCAAGATCTTCAATTCTATCGCTCTGCAAGCGAAGTGGTATGATGACATACCATCGCCTGGCTCAAGGGCAAGGGCTACACCTGCCTGCCCTCGCAGGTCAACTGCTTCCTGCTGGACGTCAAGCGCGATGCAGGCGTGTTCGCCGATTCGATGCAGAAGCAAGGCGTCATCGTCGGCCGCAGCTGGCCGATCTGGCCCAAGCGCGTGGATGTGAGCGTGGGCACTGAAGCGCAAATGCTGCGCTTCCGCGAGGCGTTCGGTAAAGCCAAGCGCTAATTGGCGAAGCGTTCGATCAAGCGAACCGCCAACCCGGTTCACATGGAAGAAGGTGCCCCGCAAGAAGCGGATGAAGGTGCGAGCGAAGCCTCGCCTTGTTCGATTGAACGAGTACGTCGCTGCGCACCCTCATCCAACCACATCTCCCGTGGGCAGTGGGCTTCGGATTCCTACTGATCGAACGCCTCAGGCTCCGGCATGCGCAGCGTGCGCCGGATCCAGAAATAGCTGATCACGAAAGTCAGCGTCATCGAGCCGGCGTTCCATCACAGCAACTCGTGCAGGAGCGGCGGGCCGTGCAGGATGTGCAGGGAATAGCGGCGATCCAACAACGCGATGGCATGCGGCATGAACACGCTGACGAAGGGCGTCGGCATCGGCGCGACCAGCGAGGCGATCGCAGCGGCAAAGCCCACGACCAGCCACGGCGAGTGCCGCGAGCGTCTGCGCAGGCGCGCGGTGCCTGGTAAAGATCCACAGCAACGGCATTGCCAGGATCGCCCACAGCACCAGCAGCAATGCCACCGCCAACACGCCCCGCAGGCGCAACATGCCAACTCACCAGCGCGGCGACTTGGTCAGCGGCGGTGCCTGGTGCTGGCGGTCGTAGGCGCGTAGTTCGTCGCGGATATGCGCCACGCGCTGGCGGCCCAATGCGTTGCGGCTGTCGTCCAGCACCACGCCATCCAGCAATTCGGCCATGCGCTGCACGGTGGGCAGCATTTTTTCCCAGGCATCCAGCGCGGTCATCGGCGCCGGCAGCGTGAGGAAGAACGCAATGGCCGGCGTCTGCATCTCGCGGATATTGGCCATGTCGAAACTGCCCGGCTTGAGGATGCTTGCCATGCTGAAAATCGGCCCGCGCTCCGGGTGCCCTTCCATCAGGCGGTGGAACACATTCATGTGGCCGAACACCAGTCCGGTCTTTTCGGCAGCAACCACCACATCTTCGCCGCGCAGCACCTGGCCCGCCTTGGCGGCCACGAACAACGACACGATCTTGTCGAACTCCTGGTTCGGGCGTTTGCCGACCTCGTTACCGCCGGCGGCATCGTGCTCTTCCAGGTTCAGCTCGCTCTGCTCGATGCCTTCACCGCGCTCCGCAGCTTCACCCTCCACGCCGGGCCCGCTGGAAATCACCGGTTCGCGACGTTCGCGCAGCTGGCCCTCGTGCTTGTCGACCCGGCGCCCTTGCGGCGATTGCTTCGGGCGACCAAACAGGAAGATGGCCGCGACCAGCAGCAGTCCAGCGATCAGGATCCCGATCCGGATCATGGCCATGTCGGACATTCAGCGTGCCTCCGCATAAGAGTGACAGATGTCGATATTCCAACAAGCATGGCACGTCATGCCGCACCCGCCAAACGTGCGGCCTCTTCCAGGTCCACGCTGACCAGCCGGCTGACGCCCGGCTCGCGCATGGTCACGCCGGACAACTGGCGCGCCGCTTCCATGGTCGCCTTGTTATGGCTGACGAACAGGAACTGCACCTTCTCGCTCATCTCGCGCACCATGTTGGCCAGGCGGCCGACATTGGCTTCGTCCAGCGGTGCGTCCACTTCGTCGAGCAAGCAGAATGGCGCGGGGTTGAGCTGGAAGATCGCAAACACCAGCGCCACCGCCGTCATCGCCTTCTCGCCGCCGGAGAGCAGCGAAATGCTGGACACGCGCTTGCCCGGCGGGCGCGCCATGATCGTGACGCCGGTGTCGAGCAGGTCTTCGCCGGTGAGTTCCAGATACGCATGCCCGCCGCCGAACAGGCGCGGATACAGCGCCTGCACGCCGGAGTTGACGCGGTCGAAGGTGTCTTTGAAACGGCCGCGGGTTTCGCGGTCGATCTTGCGGATGGCTTCTTCCAGCGTTTCCAGCGCGGTATTGAGGTCCAGGTTCTGCGCGTCCAGATATTCCGAGCGCTGCGCAGCCTCGCCGTATTCCTGGATGGCGGCCAGGTTCACCGGCTCCAGGCGCCGCATGCGGCCGTCGATCTGGCCGACGGTCGCTTCCCATTCGGCAGGATTGGCCGACTCGGGCAAGCCATTGACCACATCTTCGAGCACGAAGCCTGCTTTCACCACTGCGGCCGACAACTGCTCGGCGCTGAGCACCAAGGCCTGCTGATCGAGCTTGCGTTGCGAAATGCGTTCGCGCTGCGCCAGCGCCTGTTCGTCGCGCTGCTGGCGGGTCTGTTCGAAGCTGCGCAGCTCGCTGTCGATACTGTCGAGCAGGGTGCGCGCTTCGCCCAGCGCGCGCTCGGTGCGCACGCGCTCGCTCAAGGCGGCCTGATGTTCGTGCTCCAGCGTTTCCACCGGCGAATCGCCTTCACTGAGCTGGGCCACCAGATCTTCCAGTCGCGTGTCAAGCTGGCCGCGCTGGCTATCCATGCGCTCCAGCGTCTGACTCAGCGAGGCAATCTGAGTGCGCTGCGATTCCAGCGTCAACGCCAAGGCATGCATCGCATCGCGCACGCCGCGTGCGGCATCGCGCGCTTGATCGCGCGCATCGGTGAGCTGACGACGCTCGCTTTCCAGCGCTTCGCGCGTGCCCTGCAGATCGCCCATCAAGGTGACCGCATCTTCGAGCTTGGCGCGCGCCTCGCGTGCCTGTTCGCGGCTGGTGTCCAAGGTTTCCAGCAGCTGTGACAGGTCGGTTTCGATGCGCTCGATGCGCGTGCGCGCCGCATCCACCTTGCCTTGCTGACTCTGCAACTGCCCGGCCAGTTCGGAAACGCTGCGGTGCGCCATGTACAGCTGGCGCTGCGCGTCTTCGCGCTGCTGCTCGGCCGCAAGCAGTTGTTCGCGGAAGCTGGCGAGCTGGTGCTCGAGCTCGGCTTCGCGTTCCTGCAAGGTTTCGATCTGGGTGCGTAGCTCCTGGATCTGGCGCTCGCGCAGCAGCGCGCCCTGCTTGGCCGCGCCCGAGCGCGAGACGCGCACCCAGCCCTCGCCCAGCCGCTCGCCATTGCGGGTGATGACCGAGTCGCCTTCAGGCAGGCTGCGTTGCAGCGTACGCGCCGCGTCCAGGTCCTCGGCGGTGTGCAGACGTGCGAGCAGGCGACGGATCGCAATCGGCCCCTGCACCTTGGCGGCCAACGAGGTCGGCGCGAAGTTCGCGTTGTCGGTTGCGCTGGACACCAGCGCGATGCGGCCATCGCCCAACTCGCCCAACGCGTCGACCAGTTGCTCCGGCGCATCCACCAGCACGCCTTCGATCAACTGCCCCAGCGCGCCTTCGACTGCATTTTCCCAGCCGCTCTGGACGCTGATGCGCTCGCCCACGCGCGCTGCCGAATCCAGTCCGCGCGACTTGAGCCACGCCACTGCCGCGCCCTGCTCCTGACCAAGCGCAGCCTGCTGCAAGGTTTCCAGCGACGACAGCCGACCGCGCGCAGCCTGCGCCTGCTTGCGCACTTCGGCCAGCTCGCCCTGGCTTGCCCGTTGCTGTTCCTGCAGCCCGCCGAGCGCGTGCTTGCGCGCTTCGACCTGCTCGGTCAAACCGTCCAGCGAGGTCTTCTGGGTTTCATGGCGCAGTTCGATCTGCTCGAACGCCTCGGCCAATGCATCCAGATCCAAGCCGGCGCGCTCGTTGACCAGCGCTTCGCGGCGACGATCGGCTTCCAGCGCCTGGCGGTCCAGATAATCGACGCGCGTGCGCTCCACTTCGCCGGCACGCGAGGCTTCGCCGGTGTCGCGGTTATGGGTTTCCCAGCGCTGCTGCCAGTCGGCCAGCCGCGCTTCGGCCTCACGCAGCGACTCCTGGCGGAATTCGTGGTCTTCGCGCAGTTGTTCCAGTTGCGGCTCGGCAGCGGCCACCGCTTCGCGCAGCACACTCAACTTGGCCGAGTCGCCACTGATGTGCTGGGTCAATTCCTGCAGCTGGCTCTGCGCCTCATCGCGCGCTTTGTGCAAACGATGCGAGAGCTCGCGCTGATGCTGGATCTGCTGCTCGATGCGCGCCAATGCACCACCGACCTGGTAGACATCGGCCTGCGCCTTGGCCACCGCTTCGGCAGATTCTTCGCGGCGCACGCGGCCGGTTTCGATACGCGCTTCGGCATCGCGTTGTTCGGCGATGAATTGCTGCAGGCGGGTCTCTTCCTGATTCAACTTTTCGCGCAGGCCCTGCAGCTGTCCATCCAGGCCGCGGTATTCCAGCGCCTTCCACTCGGCATCCTTGATCCGGCGCTCTTCCTGCAACGCCTGGTACTGCTCGGCCTGCCGCGCCTGGCGCTGCAGATGCGCGAGCTGCTTGGTGATTTCCTCGCGCAGGTCGCCCAGGCGGTCGAGATTTTCGCGCGTATGCCGAATGCGTGTTTCGGTTTCCTTGCGACGTTCCTTGTACTTGGAAATGCCGGCGGCTTCTTCCAGATACACGCGCAGGTCTTCCGGGCGCGCTTCGATGATCTGGCTGATCATGCCCTGCTCGATGATCGAGTAGCTGCGCGGCCCAAGGCCGGTGCCCAGGAACAGATCGGTGATGTCGCGGCGCCGGCACTTGGTGCCGTTGAGGTAGTAGGCGCTGTTGCCGTCGCGGCTGACCAGGCGCTTGACCGATATCTCGTTGAACGAGGCGAACTCGCCGCTGATGGTGTGATCGGAATTGTCGAAGATCAGCTCCACCGTCGCCTGCGACACCGGCTTGCGCGCCGAGGAGCCGGAGAAGATCACGTCGGTCAGCGAGTCGCCGCGCAGGCGGCTGGCCGAGCTTTCGCCCATCACCCAGCGCACCGCGTCGATGATGTTTGACTTGCCGCACCCATTGGGGCCGACGATGCCGGTCATATTGGTGGGCAGATGCAACGTGGTCGGGTCGACGAACGACTTGAAACCGGACAGCTTGATCGTGGACAGGCGCATGGGGACTGGAGATTCCGGGCACCGCGCGGACCAAGCCGGCAGGCGCTTTTCCTGTGAAGCCAGCACGCAAGCCCTTGATCCATAAGATCTGCAGGCCGTGAAACCGGCAATGGGGCATGAGTATAACGGGCATGCCCGCACTGGCGGCGGCACCCCAAAAACGAAGGGCGCCTAACAAGGCGCCCTTCGGATGACACAGACGGCTTGGATCAGGCGTCGGATTCGACGATGACCTTGACCGTGGTTTCCACGTCTGCGTGCAGGTGCAGCACAACGTCGTACTCGCCGACATTGCGGAATGCGCCTTCGCCCAGGATCACTTCGCTCTTTTCCAGCGGCAGGCCGGCGGCAGTGAACGCCTCGGCGATGTCGCGCGGGCCAACCGAGCCGTACAGCTTGCCTTCGGTCGACGCGTGCGCGCAGATGGTGACGCTGGCGCCTTCGAACTTGGTGGCGCGGCTCTGTGCGTCGGCCAGGATGCTGCTGGCCTTGGCTTCGTACTCGGCGCGCTTGGTTTCGAACGCTTCCACGTTCGCAGCGGTGGCCGGCACGGCCTTGCCCTGCGGAACGAGGAAGTTGCGGCCGTAGCCCGGCTTGACGCTGACCTTGTCGCCCAGGTTGCCCAGGTTGGTCACTTTCTGCAGAAGAATCAGATCCATGGTGGTGCTCCGTTATTCGTTAGCGCCGGCATGTGGCGGGCGCAACGGGTGCTGTCCGAACAGGAGAAGCCGGGAATCGGGATTGGGGATTGGGGAATCGTAAAAGCCCCGATTGCCACCGCCCCTTCAATTACCAGGCCTCTATCAATTTGATGACCCGCACACGCATGCGCGGGTTTTATCAGTTGCCTCACACAGAAGAACCGTGTGGGTCCTGCGCAAGGAGCCTCGCAACTGGCGGACTCCTATGCGGCAATCCTTAGACGTCGTGATTGTCCGTGTACGGAATCAGCGCCAGGAAACGCGAGCGCTTGACGGCCGTCGCCAGCTGACGCTGGTACTTGGACTTGGTACCGGTCACGCGGCTCGGCACGATCTTGCCGTTCTCGGTGAGGTACTGACGCAGGGTGTTGAGATCCTTGTAATCGATCTCCTTGACGCCCTCGGCGGTGAATTTGCAGAACTTGCGACGACGGAAGAACTTGGACATGACAGCGCTCCTTAAGCGGCTTCGGCGTTGTCGCCGTCTGTATCGGTGGCAGCGGGGACATCGCCCTCTTCATCGTCACGACGACGACGCTCGCTACGCTCGTGCTTGTCGCCCTTCTCGTCCTTGCTCTTCATGATCAGCGACTGCTCGGTGTCCGGGCCATCGCGCTTGACGACCAGGTGACGCAGCACTGCATCGTTGAAGCGGAAGCTTTCCACCAGCTCGCTCAGCACGGCCTGGTCGACTTCGATGTTGAGCAGCACGTAGTGCGCCTTCACCAGGTTCTGGATCGGGTAGGCCAGCTGACGACGGCCCCAGTCTTCCAGACGGTGGATGGTGCCGTTACCGCCCTCGATCAGCGACTTATAGCGCTCGATCATGGCCGGGACCTGCTCGCTCTGGTCCGGATGGACCAGGAACACGACTTCGTAATGACGACTCATGTTGTTTTACCTTTCGGATGTGGCCACGTGGGCCGGACAGCTCCCCGGAAATCCGCGCAGGCGACCGGTGGAGCAAGGATTCCCGCCCAAGATCTGGACAGGAAGCAGGAAATTATGGCAGTTCAATTACTTAGCTGCAACTGACCAGGCTGCAAGGAGGTTTGAAGCCCCTCTCCCGCCGGGAGATGGGTTGGGGTAAGGGTTCGGGGGCAAAGCCACTCGTGTCGTTCAACTATCGGGGCGTTCAACCACGCGAGGCTTCGCCCCGTCCCCTCATCCGCCCCTGCGGGGCAGCTTCTCCCCGATGAAAGAGGACAATGTCCCGCAGAGAGAAGGAATAGCGTGCCGGCCGGCTCAGCGATGCTCGTCTGCGGTCGTGAAGCTCTCCCCGCAGCCGCATTCGGCGGTGGCGTTGGGATTGCTGAAGGTGAATGTCTCGCTGAGGCCGTGCTTGCCGAAGTCGATGCAGGTGCCATCCACCAACGGCAGGCTGACGGGGTCGACGAAGATGCGTACCCCGCCCTGCTCGAACACCGCGTCATCATCGCGCGCCTCGCGCGCCAGGTCGGTGATATGGCCCCAGCCGGAACACCCGGTCTTGGTCACGCCAAAGCGCAGACCCAACGCACCCGGGGTCTGCTGCACGAAACGCTGCACGCGCTCCAGCGCGGCGGGGGTGAGGCTGACGGTCATGAGGGCACTCCAAAACAGTGGTGACAAGTATAGCCAGGCCGCATCAACCTGGCAGAACGCTGAGCAGCGGCGTTTGCCATAGATGGGGGCAATGCGCGCCTGCGACAAGCGTAGCCGTCGGCAACCTGTTCACAGATGCTCGCGCCGGCGCGGCCGCAGCCAGTAAACTCGCAGGCCATTCAAGGTCGCTACGGCGAGGAACAGTCATGACGGTGGTCAGCGTTGAACATGCGCTTGCGGGGAAGCTCCCCGAAGGCGGCGAAGTCACGGTACGGGGGTGGGTACGCACCTTGCGCGGATCTGCCGGACTGGCCTTCATCAACGTGACCGACGGCTCGTGCTTCGCTCCGATCCAGGTGGTAGCCAACGACACGCTGCCCAATTTCGACGAGATCAAGCGCCTGACCAGTGGCTGCTCACTGATCGCCAAGGGCGTGCTGGTGAAGTCGCAGGGCAAGGGCCAGTCGTTCGAGATCCAGGCCAGCGGCGTGGAGATCGTCGGCTGGGTCGAAGACCCGCTGACCTATCCGATCCAGCCCAAGCCGATGACGCCGGAGTTCCTGCGCGAAGTGGCGCACTTGCGCCCGCGCACCAATCTGTTCGGCGCGGTCACACGTATCCGCAACTGTCTGGCGCAGGCGGTGCACCGCTTCTTCCACCAGAACGGCTTCAACTGGATCAGCACACCCATCATCACCACCTCCGACGCCGAAGGCGCCGGGCAGATGTTCCGCGTCTCCACGCTGGACATGGTCAACCTGCCACGCGATGCCACTGGCAATGTGGATTTCAGCCGCGACTTCTTCGGCAAGGAAACCTTCCTCACCGTGTCCGGCCAGCTCAACGTGGAGGCCTACTGTCTGGCGCTGAGCAAGGTCTACACCTTCGGGCCAACCTTCCGCGCCGAGAACAGCCATACCACGCGCCACCTGGCCGAGTTCTGGATGATCGAGCCGGAGATCGCCTTTGCCGATCTGGCCGAAGACGCGCGCCTGGCCGAGCAGTTCCTCAAGTATGTGTTCCGCGCGGTGCTGGACGAACGTGGCGACGATCTGGCGTTCCTCGCCGAGCGCGTGGACAAGAACGCGATCAGCAAGCTGGAAGCCTTCATCAATGCGCCGTTCGAGCAGATCGACTACACCGATGCGGTCAAGCTGCTGCAACACGCTGGCAAGACCTTCGATTTCCCGGTGGAATGGGGCCTGGACCTGCAGACCGAGCACGAACGCTGGCTGACCGAAGAACATATCGGCCGCCCGGTGGTGGTCACCAATTATCCCGAGCACATCAAGGCGTTCTACATGCGCTTGAACGACGACGGCAAGACCGTCGCCGCGATGGACGTGCTGGCACCGGGTATCGGCGAGATCATCGGCGGCAGCCAGCGCGAAGAGCGCCTGGATGTGCTCGACGCACGCATGGCGCAGTTCGGCCTGGATAAGGAGCACTACAGCTGGTACCGCGATTTCCGTCGCTACGGCTCGGTGCCGCATGCCGGCTTCGGTTTGGGCTTCGAGCGTCTGGTGGTCTATGTCTGCGGGCTAAGCAACATCCGCGACGCGATCCCCTACCCGCGCGCGCCGGGCAGCGCGGAATTCTGAGGTGAGCTTGCCGGCCGCCATCCCCATATTTCAATCGCTGGCCTTCGGGCTGGCGGGGATCACGGGGGGGCTGACAGCGATCCGTAGCGTGCTGCTGGCGGGGCTGGCGTCGCGCCAGCTCGACCCGCAACGCTGGTGGCAAACCAACACCGCGCGCGCCGCGCCCCGGCATTCCACGGCTCCGATGCGCTGGGCCATTACAGCGCTGGTCATTGGCGCGGCGCTCCCGCAACCTTTCCTGATGCTGGCGGCCACATGATTCTGTTCTTCGCCCTGTGCTTCGTCGGCCTGGCCGTCGCAGGTCTGACCGCGCTGCTGATCTTCTGGCCGCTGACCCTGGTACACATGCGCGACCGCCATCCGGAGGCATTGGCCAGCTTCGGCGACCCAGCCTTCATCAGCCCCGTGGCATTGCGCTGGTTGCTGGCGCGGCGTTACCGCGGCTACCGCGACAGTGGGCTGTCCGGTCTGGCCACACCCGCCTGGCTCTCGCTGCTCACCATTTTTTTCGGCCTGGGCATGGCGGCCCTGCTCGGCCTGATTTCCAAGGTAATGCAATGACAACGTACGAAGACACTCTGCAGGGCGCCCACGACTCCTGGTGGCTGGCCACGATCGGCCGCACGCTGATCTGGGCGCGCCTGCGCGTCAATGAAGCCGGCACAGCCGAAGTACTGGACAGCGACGGCAAGACGCTGCCCTACGACAGCGAAGACAGCGCACGCGCGGCCTTGTTCGATGCCGAATTCGTGGCGCTGGACGGGCTGGACGAAGAAGACGCGCGCATCCGCGGCTTTTCGCTGCACGAGGTCTCGCCGCCGCAGGACGAAGACGATGCCGACCTGCGTGCGCGCATGGTTGTGAACATGGGCGGCCGCGCCTGACATGGACGCCCTGCGCGCATTTGCGCAGACCGATCTGGCCTTGCTGGACTGGCTGTTCGCACGCGATGCGTTTGTCGCCCTGATCAGCCAGGGGGAGGACGGACACCCGGCGATCTCGCACCTGCCGGTGCTGTATCAGCGCGATGGCCAGCATGTCGTGATCGAAGGCCATTGGGCACGTCCCAATCCGCAGGCGCGCACTCCTGGCGACGCGGTGATCGTATTGCAGGGCCCGCATGCCTATGTCTCGCCCACCTGGTACCTGGACAAGGACGCGGCTGCGCGCGTACCTACTTGGAACGATGCTGTTGCGCATCTGCATTGACGCTGTAGCCAGGTGCGCGATGAAGACGCGCTGGGTGCGTTGATCGGCCGCATGAGCGCGCACTTCGAACAGTGCGTGGGCAGCGGCTGGCTGTTCGAGATGGAGCGCGACAGGCACCCTAAGCCATTGCGTGGCCTGGTCGGCTTTCGCTTGGTCCCAAGCCGCATCGAATTGACCTTCGAGCTGAGTCAGAACCACCCGGCCGGCAATATCGCCGCACTGAGCGATGCGTTGGCGCGACAGGCATCGGCCGATTCGCACGCGGTCGCCACGTTGATGTGCGATACATTGCGCGCACGCGATGGCGCAGCCTGAGCGCAGCGCACCGAGCGTTTTTCTGCATCACGGTTTTAGGCCTCCCTTGCCCTCTCCTCTCCTCTGCCTATGGAAAACTGCGCGCATGAACGAACTCAATCATTTACTCGAAAACAACCGCGCATGGTCCGAGCGCATCCGCCGCGAAGATCCCGAGTTCTTTTCCAAACTGTCGACCCAGCAGACCCCGGAATATCTGTGGATCGGTTGCTCCGATTCGCGCGTGCCGGCCAACCAGATCATCGACATGGCGCCGGGCGAAGTCTTCGTCCACCGTAATATCGCCAACGTGGTGGTGCATACCGATCTGAATTGCCTGTCGGTGATCCAGTTCGCTGTGGACGTACTCAAGGTCAAACACGTGCTGGTGGTTGGCCATTACGGCTGCGGCGGTGTGTTCGCCAGCCTGACCCAAAAGCGTATGGGTTTGGTCGACAACTGGATCCGCCACGTCACCGACGTGGCCGACAAGCACGAAGCCTGCCTGCACGACGCCGGCGATCTGCCGATACAGCACGCGCGCCTGTGCGAGCTCAACGTGCTCGAACAGGTGGTCAATGTGTGCCGCACCACCATCGTGCGCGATGCGTGGGAGCGCGGTCAGGAACTTTACGTGCATGGCTGGGTGTATAGCCTGCGCGATGGCCGCGCACACGACCTGGGCATGTCGATTGACCGCCACGAACTGGTGCAGGAGCGCTACGATGCGGCGCTGGCGAAGATCCAGGCTGATCGCGCCGAACGCTGAGCCGCACGCAACTGCATGGCCAACCGCCGCATCCATGTGAGGCGAGCGGTTGGCTATGCTGGACACCTTCTCCGCCGAGGAACCCTTGATGCTGATCCCGCCGATCAACCTGCATGCTTGGATCGAGGAACACCGCCACCTGCTCAAACCGCCGGTGGGCAACAAGTGCATCCAGCAGGATGGCTTCATCATCATGATTGTTGGTGGCCCGAATGCACGCACCGACTATCACTACGACGAAGGCCCGGAGTGGTTCTTCCAACTCGAAGGCGAGATGGTGCTGAAGGTGCAGGACGATGGCGTGGCGCGCGACATCCCGATCCGTGCCGGTGAAATCTTTCTGCTGCCGCCCAGGGTGCCGCATTCACCGCAACGCGCTGCCGGCTCAATCGGCATCGTGATCGAGCGCGTGCGTTTGCCACATGAGCAAGATGGCCTGCAGTGGTATTGCCCGCAGTGCAATCACAAGTTGTATGAAGCGATGTTCCCGCTGAAAAACATCGAAACCGACTTCCCTCCGGTGTTCGATCATTTCTATCGTTCGCTCGCGCTGCGTACGTGCTCGCAGTGCGGGCATCTGCACCCTGCGCCTGAGCGCTATGCCGCGGTCGAGGATTGACAGCGCCATGGCATGCGATCGCGCGCAGCAGGTTTGCCGCACGCATGCGTCGAAACCAGCGCCATGCTGCGCGCACTGATCGACCTCAAACCGCGCGATGTGCCCTTGCGCGTCGCGCTGCGCAACACTGCCGCAGTGGTTTTGCCGCTTGCGATCGGCGTGGCGACCGGACATGTCGCCGCAGGTCTGGCGGTATGCAGCGGCGCGCTCAACACCATGTTTTCCGACCAGCCGGGGCCGTATCGCGCACGCCTGCAACGCATGCTGATGGCAGCGCTGACGGCCGGCCTGGCGGCATTGCTCGGCATCTGGGTCGGCCACACCACGCCAGCGCTGGTGCTGGCCGGCCTGTTGCTCGGCCTGGGCGGCGGCTTGCTGGTGGCGCTCGGCCCGGTGGCAGCGCGGGTCGGCCTGACCAGCATGATCCTGCTGGTGGTCAGCGCAGACATGCAGCTGCCGGTGCGACAGGCACCCGGTGTGGCAGCCCTGATCTTCGCCGGCGGCTTGCTGCAGGTGTTGCTGGCGCTGGTGGCATGGCCGCTGCAGCGCTATCGCCCGGAGCGTTTCGCACTGGCGGAGTTGATGCGCCAACTGGCCGGCAGCGCCCGGAGGCCAGCGCGGCGCCGCCGGCAACGCAGGAAGTGCTCGATGCGATGGTGATGCTGCATGGCGAGCATCGCTCGCGTGCGATTGCGGTACAGAGCTTTCGCATCATCGCCGAGCTCTGCGATCGCGTGCGGCTGGAGCTGCTGTCGCTGGCCGATGCCGAAACGCGCCTGACCGAATCACAAGCGCGCCAGGCGATCGAACGCGTGCTCGAACGCAGCGCCATCGTGCTGGAACAGCTCGCACATGCGATGACCGTGGGCGAAGACCCGGTGGCAGCCAATGCGTCGATGACCGGTTTCGATGATCTGGTCGGTGCATTGGCACAGTTTCAGCACGGCAACGCCGATACCCGCGAACGCCACCTGGTGCGCGTCGCCGCGCGTGCGCAAGGTTTGGGCGGCCAGCTACGTGCGTTGGTGCGTAATGCGCACTGGGCCAGCAGCCGTGGCGAAATCCAGGCGCAACTGGCCGAAGCGCGCCTGCCGGCAGCGCTACGCCCGGCCGCGACCTGGGCCACCTTGCGGGCGAATCTGGATGTGTCGTCGGTGGCCTTCCGGCACGCCTTGCGGTGCGGTGTGTGCCTGGTGGCAACCGCTTCAACACGGCTTCTGGATTCCGATGACCACCGCCATCGTGCTCAAGCCGGATTTCGGCGGCACCTTCAGTTTTGGCGCATTACGTGTCGCGGGTACCTTCGTCGGGCTGTTGCTGGCCACCTTGCTCGCGCACCTGGCCATGGACGGCGCCAGCATCCGCCTGGTCTTGTTGACGCTGTTTTGCCTCGGGTTTCGTTTACTGACGCAGGTGAACTACGGCATCGGCGTGGCGTTTCTGACCGGCATGCTGGTGCTGCTGCTCTCCTTCGAAGGCGTGTCGCCCGGCGCAGCGGTCGGCGCGCGGTTGCAAGCCACCGTGGCCGGCAGCGCGCTGGCGCTGATCGCCTACGCGCTGTGGCCCACGCGCGAACGTCGGCAGATTCGCACCTCGCTGGCGCACTTGCTCAGCGCGTATCGCGACTATTTGCGCCGTCTGTTACTCGGCCAGATGGACAACCTGGGCGATACCCGATGGATCCCATTCGTTCGCGCACGCCAAGTCCTGCCCGCGAGCTTCTGCCCGGACCCCAACCGGATAGGGTTCAGCCGACTGCAGATCGGGGGGGGGCTCCGCCTGCTGGCGGCCCCCTGGATGGCTTGCCCGCTCGGCGGACGATGTCCCGGACCCGGCTGCCATCTCCCCCTGCGCCCTCGCCTGCGTTCTCGGCGGGCAGCTTCAGCGATCTGCTCCGTCAGTTCGATCCGTCGCTTCTTGATACATCGCTTCTTGATTCGATGCCTGCCGTCGGCACGCCGCATACAGCGGCTGCCCCAGCAGAGTGGGATGAGGTGCAATCGGGTCTGCGTGCAGCCGATGACCCGCCACCCACCGTGCGTGTCGCTGTCACTGCCGCGCGGCCGCCACGCGCCAAGCCGGCCCCGCGACGGCGTGCGGCGCAACCCTCCGACGCTTCGCCGGCCGCGCAGGTGGATCTACGCACGCTCGGCTACAGTCAGCAGCAGCAAGAGAAGATCAAACCGAAGGTGCGTTCGACAGTGGCGCAGCACCACGAGGCACTGGTGGGCCATGGGTTTACACACGCGCACATCGTTGCGCTCAGCCAACACCCGGCAGCGTTAGGGACCGTCGCTGTCAAGTATCAGCACATAATCACGGCGTTGCCAGAGGCGACACACGAAGACATCGTTGGCGTCGGCAAACAGTGGTCCGGCGCACGCGCCCTGGAGGCCTTGCTCACGAAGGCGGGGGAGTTGAGAGGTCCGCCGTTACAGTTGGACACAGGCCAACTTCTCAAGATTGCAAAACGTGGCGGCGTGACCGCAGTGGAGGCAGTGCATGCATGGCGCAATGCACTGACGGGTGCCCCCCTGAACCTGACCCCGGACCAAGTGGTGGCCATCGCCAGCAATATTGGCGGCAAGCAGGCGCTGGAGACGGTACAGCGGCTGTTGCCGGTGCTGTGCCAGGACCATGGCCTGACCCCGGACCAGGTCGTGGCCATCGCCAGCCATGGCGGCGGCAAGCAGGCGCTGGAGACGGTGCAGCGGCTGTTGCCGGTGCTGTGCCAGGACCATGGCCTGACCCCGGACCAGGTGGTGGCCATCGCCAGCAATATTGGCGGCAAGCAGGCGCTAGAGACGGTGCAGCGGCTGTTGCCGGTGCTGTGCCAGGCCCATGGCCTGACCCCGGACCAGGTCGTGGCCATCGCCAGCAATATTGGCGGCAAGCAGGCGCTGGAGACGGTGCAGCGGCTGTTGCCGGTGCTGTGCCAGGACCATGGCCTGACCCCGGCCCAGGTGGTGGCCATCGCCAGCAATAGTGGCGGCAAGCAGGCGCTGGAGACGGTGCAGCGGCTGTTGCCGGTGCTGTGCCAGGACCATGGCCTGACCCCGGACCAAGTCGTGGCCATCGCCAGCCACGATGGCGGCAAGCAGGCGCTGGAGACGCTGCAGCGGCTGTTGCCGGTGCTGTGCCAGGACCATGGCCTGACCCCGGACCAGGTCGTGGCCATCGCCAACAATAACGGCGGCAAGCAGGCGCTGGAGACGCTGCAGCGGCTGTTGCCGGTGCTGTGCCAGGACCATGGCCTGACCCCGGACCAAGTGGTGGCCATCGCCAGCCACGATGGCGGCAAGCAGGCGCTGGAGACGGTGCAGCGGCTGTTGCCGGTGCTGTGCCAGGACCATGGCCTGACCCCGGACCAGGTGGTGGCCATCGCCAGCCACGATGGCGGCAAGCAGGCGCTGGAGACGGTGCAGCGGCTGTTGCCGGTGCTGTGCCAGGACCATGGCCTGACCCCGGCCCAAGTGGTGGCCATCGCCAGCCACGATGGCGGCAAGCAGGCGCTGGAGACGGTGCAGCGGCTGTTGCCGGTGCTGTGCCAGGACCATGGCCTGACCCCGGACCAGGTGGTGGCCATCGCCAGCAATAGCGGCGGCAAGCAGGCGCTGGAGACGGTACAGCGGCTGTTGCCGGTGCTGTGCCAGGACCATGGACTGACCCCGGACCAGGTCGTGGCCATCGCCAGCAATGGCGGCAAGCAGGCGCTGGAGACGGTACAGCGGCTGTTGCCGGTGCTGTGCCAGGACCATGGCCTGACCCCGGACCAGGTCGTGGCCATCGCCAGCAATGGCGGCAAGCAGGCGCTGGAGACGGTGCAGCGGCTGTTGCCGGTACAGCGGCTGTTGCCGGTGCTGTGCCAGGACCATGGCCTGACCCAGGACCAGGTGGTGGCCATCGCCAGCCACGATGGCGGCAAGCAGGCGCTGGAGACGGTGCAGCGGCTGTTGCCGGTGCTGTGCCAGGACCATGGCCTGACCCCGGACCAAGTGGTGGCCATCGCCAGCCACGATGGCGGCAAACAGGCGCTGGAGACGGTGCAGCGGCTGTTGCCGGTGCTGTGCCAGGACCATGGCCTGACCCCGGACCAGGTGGTGGCCATCGCCAGCAATAGTGGCGGCAAGCAGGCGCTGGAGACGGTGCAGCGGCTGTTGCCGGTGCTGTGCCAGGACCATGGCCTGACCCCGGACCAAGTGGTGGCCATCGCCAGCAATAGTGGCGGCAAGCAGGCGCTGGAGACGGTGCAGCGGCTGTTGCCGGTGCTGTGCCAGGACCATGGCCTGACCCCGGACCAGGTGGTGGCCATCGCCAGCAATAACGGCGGCAAGCAGGCGCTGGAGACGGTGCAGCGGCTGTTGCCGGTGCTGTGCCAGGACCATGGCCTGACCCCGGACCAGGTCGTGGCCATCGCCAACAATAACGGCGGCAAGCAGGCGCTGGAGACGGTGCAGCGGCTGTTGCCGGTGCTGTGCCAGGACCATGGCCTGACCCCGGCGCAGGTGGTGGCCATCGCCAGCAATATTGGCGGCAAGCAGGCGCTGGAGACGGTGCAGCGGCTGTTGCCGGTGCTGTGCCAGGACCATGGCCTGACCCTGGACCAGGTGGTGGCCATTGCCAGCAATGGCGGCAGCAAACAGGCGCTAGAGACGGTGCAGCGGCTGTTGCCGGTGCTGTGCCAGGACCATGGCCTGACCCCGGACCAAGTGGTGGCCATCGCCAACAATAACGGCGGCAAGCAGGCGCTGGAGACGGTGCAGCGGCTGTTGCCGGTGCTGTGCCAGGACCATGGCCTGACCCCGGACCAGGTCGTGGCCATCGCCAGCAATATTGGCGGCAAGCAGGCGCTGGAGACGGTGCAGCGGCTGTTGCCGGTGCTGTGCCAGGACCATGGCCTGACCCTGGACCAGGTGGTGGCCATCGCCAGCAATGGCGGCAAGCAGGCGCTGGAGACGGTGCAGCGGCTGTTGCCGGTGCTGTGCCAGGACCATGGCCTGACCCCGAACCAGGTGGTGGCCATCGCCAGCAATAGTGGCGGCAAGCAGGCGCTGGAGACGGTGCAGCGGCTGTTGCCGGTGCTGTGCCAGGACCATGGCCTGACCCCGAACCAGGTGGTGGCCATCGCCAGCAATGGCGGCAAGCAGGCGCTGGAGAGCATTGTTGCCCAGTTATCTCGCCCTGATCCGGCGTTGGCCGCGTTGACCAACGACCACCTCGTCGCCTTGGCCTGCCTCGGCGGACGTCCTGCCCTGGATGCAGTGAAAAAGGGATTGCCGCACGCGCCGGAATTGATCAGAAGAATCAATCGCCGCATTCCCGAACGCACGTCCCATCGCGTTCCCGACCTCGCGCACGTGGTTCGCGTGCTTGGTTTTTTCCAGAGCCACTCCCACCCAGCGCAAGCATTCGATGACGCCATGACGCAGTTCGAGATGAGCAGGCACGGCTTGGTACAGCTCTTTCGCAGAGTGGGCGTCACCGAATTCGAAGCCCGCTACGGAACGCTCCCCCCAGCCTCGCAGCGTTGGGACCGTATCCTCCAGGCATCAGGGATGAAAAGGGCCAAACCGTCCCCTACTTCAGCTCAAACACCGGATCAGGCGTCTTTGCATGCATTCGCCGATTCGCTGGAGCGTGACCTTGATGCGCCTAGCCCAATGCACGAGGGAGATCAGACAGGGGCAAGCAGCCGTAAACGGTCCCGATCGGATCGTGCTGTCACCGGCCCCTCCGCACAGCAATCTTTCGAGGTGCGCGTTCCCGAACAGCGCGATGCGCTGCATTTGCCCCTCAGCTGGAGGGTAAAACGCCCGCGTACCAGGATCGGGGGCGGCCTCCCGGATCCTGGTACGCCCATCGCTGCCGACCTGGCAGCGTCCAGCACCGTGATGTGGGAACAAGATGCGGCCCCCTTCGCAGGGGCAGCGGATGATTTCCCGGCATTCAACGAAGAGGAGCTCGCATGGTTGATGGAGCTATTGCCTCAGTCAGGCTCAGTCGGAGGGACGATCTGACGCCGCCGCGCGCGTAGCACGCACCAATGCGCAGGCCTCGATCGAGCGTTTGCGCGGCGAACCACGCAGCCGGCGCAATCTGCAGGAACTCAAACTGGCCGAATCGCTGCTGGCCAATGGCAACCGGCTGATCCGCGCCACCTTGTTGCTGGAGGCGGTGCTAAGCGACGGCCACCCGCTGCCCACGCTGGAGGCGTTGCCCGCCTTCGCGCAGCAGGCCGACCAGACGCTGTCCGAGCTGATCG
The DNA here is from genome assembly GCF_038405005.1 of Xanthomonas sp. JL1. NCBI lineage: Bacteria > Pseudomonadati > Pseudomonadota > Gammaproteobacteria > Lysobacterales > Lysobacteraceae > Xanthomonas > Xanthomonas sp. JL1. The sequence continues at coordinate 27,012 of NZ_JBBYGR010000016.1, forward strand.
ACTGCCTGCGCAACGGCGGCATTGCGGCTGCGGCCACCTTGCGCAATGCCGAGCGTCAGCTTTCCGATGCGCTGGCCGCATTGCCCGACAGTTCGCCAACCACCGCCGCGCTCGCCGAGACCATCGACCGCGTCACCGACAGCATCGGCACACTCACCCATTTGCTGCGCCCTGCCCTGCCCTGCCCGACCGGCCTGGGCCGAGGTGCCAGCCCTGCATGACGGCGCGCATGATGCCGGCGGGTAAACTGCTGGCCTGATCCGTGTTGCGAGCCCGACGATGACCGACCTGCTGTCCCGCGCCCATGCCGATGCCCTGGATGCCGCCGACCCGCTGCGCAGCCTGCGCGATGCCTTCGTGTTCCCGCAGCACGGCGATCGGGATCAGACGTATCTCGTCGGCAACTCCCTTGGCCTGCAGCCGCGCGCGGCGCGCGCAATGGTGGACGAAGTGCTCGATCAGTGGGGCACGTTGGGGGTGGAAGGTCACTTCACCGGCCCCACCCAATGGCTGACCTATCACCAGCTGGTACGCGATGCGCTGGCCCGCGTGGTCGGCGCGCAACCCGGCGAGGTGGTGGCGATGAACACCCTCAGCGTCAATCTGCACCTGATGATGGCTAGCTTTTATCGTCCCACGCACGAACGCGGCGCGATCCTGATCGAAGCCGGCGCGTTTCCGTCCGACCGTCACGCGGTGGAATCGCAGCTGCGCCTGCGCGGGCTGGACCCGGCCACGCATCTGATCGAAGTGGAGGCCGACGAACCCAACGGCACGTTATCGATGGCCGCCATTGCCGATGCCATCGCGCAGCATGGTCCGCGCCTGGCGTTGGTGCTGTGGCCGGGCATCCAGTACCGCACCGGGCAGGCCTTCGACCTGGCCGAGATCGTGCGACTGGCGCGGGCGCAAGGCGCGGCGGTGGGCTGCGATCTGGCGCATGCGGTGGGCAACATCCCTCTGACCCTGCACGACGATGGCGTGGATTTCGCAGTGTGGTGCAACTACAAATATCTCAACGCCGGCCCCGGCGCGGTGGGCGGTTGCTTCGTGCACGAACGTCATGCCAACAGCGATCTGCCGCGTATCGCCGGCTGGTGGGGACATGAGCAGCAGACCCGCTTCCGCATGGACCCGCAGTTCGTGCCCTCGCCCGGTGCCGAAGGCTGGCAGCTGAGCAATCCCCCGGTGCTGGCGCTGGCGCCGCTGCGCGCATCGCTGACGTTGTTCGACCAGGCCGGCATGGCCGCGCTACGCGCCAAATCCGAACGACTCACCGGGCATCTGGAGCAGTTGATCCGCGCGCGCGTGCCGCAGGTGCTGCAGATCGTCACCCCGGCCGAACCGATGCACCGCGGCTGCCAGCTGTCGTTGCGGGTGGCCGGCGGACGCGCGCAGGGGCGCTCGCTGTTCGAGCATCTGCATGCAGCCGGCGTGCTCGGCGACTGGCGCGAACCGGACGTGATCCGCATTGCGCCGGTGCCGCTGTACAACCGCTTCAGCGATCTGCACACCTTCGTGGGCCAGGTGGAAGCCTGGGCGGCTGCCTGAGCGCGGCAGGCTGACTGCATTGCCACCAGATCATCTGTCCGGCATGCGGAATCGCCGCACGCCCACGTACACTCCCAGCCCGCCCAGGGCTGATGCGAGGGCGGCTGTCATTGCCAGTCGCTGTTTTCCCCTTTTCGCCGGCACTGCGCCCGGCTGCCGCCGGACATTGCATTGAACCCAGTTTCTCCGCGTTCCCTGACCTTGATAGGCGCCGGTCTGGCCGGTTGCCTGCTGGCTATCCTGCTGTCGCGTCGCGGCTGGCAGATCACCGTGTATGAACGGCGTGGCGACCCGCGCATCAAGGGCTACGAGTGCGGCCGCTCGATCAATCTGGCGCTGGCCGAACGCGGCCGGCATGCGCTGCGCCAGGCCGGCGCCGAAGAGGTGGTAATGGCCAAGGCGGTGATGATGCGTGGGCGCATGGTGCACCCGCTGGTCGGCGAACCGCAGCTGCAGCGCTACGGGCGCGACGACAGCGAGGTGATCTGGTCGATCCACCGCGCCGCATTGAATGTCGCACTGCTCGATCTGGCCGAACAGGCCGGCGCGCGCGTGCATTTCTACCGCCGCCTGCATACGGTGGACTTCGACGCCGGCTACGCACGCTTCATCGACGACCGCGACGACCAGCCGCACGAAATCCACTTCCAAAGTCTGATCGGCAGCGATGGCGCCGGCTCGGCATTGCGCGCGGCGATGCAGCGCAAATCGCCGCTGGGCGAACGCACCGAATTTCTGGATCACTCGTACAAGGAACTGGAAATTCCGCCGTTGCCCGGCGGCGGGTTCCGCATCGAAGGCAATGCGCTGCACATCTGGCCGCGCGGGCGCTACATGTTCATCGCGCTGCCCAACGATGGCGGCACCTTTACCGTCACCCTGTTTTTGCCCAACGCCGGCGAGCCGAGCTTCGCCACTACGCGTAACGGCGATGAAGCATTCGCCTTGTTCGCGCGCGACTTTCCGGATGCATTGCCACTGATTCCGCAGCTCAAGCAGCATTGGGAAGAGCATCCGCCCGGCCTGCTCGGCACCCTGACCCTGGACCGCTGGCATCTGGATGGCCGCGCCTTGCTGATCGGCGACGCCGCACACGCGATGGTGCCCTTCCACGGCCAGGGCATGAATTGCGCGTTCGAAGATTGCGTGGCGCTGGCGGATCAGCTGGATGCCCACGACGACCTCGCCAGCGCGTTCGCCGCCTTCGAGGCGGCACGCCGCGACGATGCGGGGGCCATCCAGCAGATGGCGCTGGAAAACTATCTGGAAATGCGCGACCGCGTCGACGACCCCGAGTTCCTGCTGCAGCGCCAGCTTGAACAGCAGTTGCAGGCGCGTTGGCCCACCCGCTTCGTGCCGCACTACACCATGGTGACGTTCCTGCGCACGCGCTATTCGATTGCGCTGGCGCGCAGCGAGATCCAGCGCGAGATTCTGGTCGAAGCCACGCGCGGACACAGCGATCTGTCGCGTCTGGATTGGGCTGCGTTGGAGACGATCGTCCATGCGCGCCTGGAGCCGCTGGACGGCGCGCACTGAGGTCGGCCACGGCTGTGGCCGACGGCGTCACTGGCGGCGACGGTAACGTGCCGCCTCCTGCTTGGTGTCATGACCGATGTCTCGGTGGCCCGGCGTCAGCGACCACCGGACACCGCAACTGCCTTCAGCGTGCGGGCTCGATCCAAACAGGTGGCACACCGGCAAACTGCACAAACGCGCCGCTGACGCACGTGCGAGCCACCCGCAACGCCACGCCTCAGCGTGCCGGCGCTGCGATGAGTGATACTAGGCGGCAACGGCAGCGCATACGCCGCGCGCTGCGCATCTGGATGTCGTACCTGCATGCCTGACAGCTTTCTCTTCTACGACCTGGAAACCTTCGGCCAGGACCCGCGCCGCACCCGCATTGCACAGTTCGCAGCGGTGCGGACCGACGCGCAACTGCGCGTGATCGAAGAGCCGATCAGCTTCTTTGTGCAGCCGGCCGACGATCTGCTGCCCTCGCCCTACGCCACCATGGTGACCGCTATCACGCCGCAGCACGCGCTGCGCGAAGGCGTCACCGAGGCCGAGGCGTTCGCGCGCATCGCCGAACAGATGAGCCGGCCGCAGACCTGTACGCTGGGCTACAACTCGATTCGCTTCGACGACGAGTTCGTGCGCTGCGGCCTGTTTCGCAATTTTTACGACCCCTACGAGCGCGAGTGGCGCGGCGGAAACTCGCGTTGGGATCTGCTGGATGTGTTGCGGATGGTGCATGCGCTGCGTCCGGACGGCATCGTCTGGCCGCAACGCGAAGATGGCGCCACCTCGTTCAAGCTGGAACACCTGGCCAGTGCCAACGATGTGCGCGAAGGCGATGCGCACGAAGCGCTGTCGGACGTGTACGCCACCATCGGCATGGCGCGCAAGTTTCAGCAGCATCAGCCAAAACTGTGGGACTACGCGCTGCGTCTGCGCGACAAGCGCTTTGCCGCCACCTTGCTGGACGTCATCGCCATGCAGCCGGTGCTGCATATTTCGCAGCGCTACCCCGCCTCGCGTCTATGCGCGGCGGCGGTGCTGCCGCTGACACGCCATCCGCGCATCGACAGCCGCGTGATCGTGTTTGATCTGGAAGGCGACCCGGACGTGCTGTTGCGGCTAAGCCCCGACGAAATTGCCGACCGCCTGTATATTCGCGCCGCAGATCTGCCGGAAGGCGAGCGGCGTATTCCACTGAAAGAAGTGCATCTGAACAAGTCGCCCGCGCTGGTGGCCTGGCAGCATCTACGCGCTGCAGATTTTGAGCGCCTGGGCGTGGATCAGGATGCAGTATTGGCCAAGGCGGCACGCATGCGCGAATTGGGCCCCGAACTTGCCGAAAAGGTACGCCAGGTTTATGGCAGCGAGCGCGCACCTGCGGCAGCGACCAACGATGCTGACGCTTCGCTCTACGATGGCTTTCTGGCCGAAGGCGACAAGCGTCTGCTGGCGCAAGTCCGCACCAGCGCACCGGCCGAACTGTGCGCGTTGGAGTCACGCTTTCGCGACCCGCGCCTGATCGAACTACTGTTCCGCTACCGCGCGCGCAACTGGCCGCAGACACTGTCGTTCGACGAACAGGAGCGCTGGAACGCGTATCGCCGCCAGCGCCTGCTCGAAGATCGCGGCCTGGGCGAAGTGACCCTGGAACAGTACAACGCGCAGATCGTGGATTTACGGCGTGCTCACCCCGACGATGCTACCAAGCAAGCCCTCCTCGACCAGCTCGCCGCCTGGGGTTTGGACCTCCAACGCACGCTATGACCAGCTACTTTTCCGACGCCAGTTTCACGTTCCTGCGCGCCCTGGCCCGGCACAACGACAAAACCTGGTTCAACGACCATCGGCATCAGTACGAGGCGCATGTGCGCCAGCCGTTTCTGCAGCTGATCACCGATCTGCAGCCGGCACTGGCGCAGGTCAGCCCACACTATCGCGCCGATCCCAAGACCCAGGGCGGCTCACTGTTCCGCATCTATCGCGATGCGCGGTTTTCCAACGACAAGTCACCGTACAAGAACTGGCAGGGCGCGCGCTTGTTTCATGAGCGCCGTCGGCAGATGCCGGCGCCCTCGTTCTATCTTCACTTGCAGCCGGGCGAAAGTTTTGTCGGCGCGGGTTTGTGGCATCCGGAACCGGACACGCAACGCAAGCTGCGCCAGTTCATTTTCGATAACCCCGGCAGCTGGAAAGCCGCCGCGCACAATCCGAAGTTACTGCGCAAATTCACCATGGACGACAGCGAAAAACTGGTGCGTGCGCCGCGTGGATTCCCCAACGATTTCGAGTTCATCGACGATCTCAAGCACCGCAACTGGGCGTACTTGCGTCACCTGGACGACAGCATCATGACCGGGCCGCGACTGCGTCAGACCATTGAAGCGGACCTGGTGATTCTGGCGCCTTTTGTCGATTACCTGTGCGCGGCCCTGGATCTGGAATTTTGAAGACTCAGGATCTACCGCTAGGCCAGCAGCGACGGACGCTGGGCCGCACCAAGCTATTGGTCTCACCGATCGGTTTGGGGTGTTCCGGCTTTTGGGGCCACCGCCGCTTCGACGAAGGCGCCGCCGCACGGGTGGTCGAGTCCGCGCTGGCGCAGGGCGTGAACCTGCTCGACACCGGCCACAACTACTCCGACTTTCATGCGGAACCGCGTCTGGGACGGATACTTCGCCCCCTGCTCGCACAATATCCGCGGGATTCGCTCGTCGTCTCCAGCAAGGGCGGCACCTTGACCGGTCAGGCCGGTATCAGTGGTGCAGAGCAGCGTGACTTCTCTGCAGCAGCGATCACTGCCAGTTGCGAAGCATCGCTGCGCAATCTTGGCTTGGACTATCTCGACATCTACCAGCTGCATGGCGCCAGCGAGCACGACATCAACGACGACCTGCTGCTGGCTATGCAGCGTCTGCGCGAGCGTGGCTTGATCCGCCACACCGGCATCAATACGCATTCGGCATCGACCCTGCGCTGGATGATCGCCAACCCCAACGTCTTGGATGCGGTGCTGCTGGACTACAACGCGCTGCAGCAGGACCGTGAACCGCTGATCGACCAGCTGCAGAAGGCGGGCATCGGTGTACTGGCCGGCACCGTGCTTGCGCAGGGCCACCTCTTGCCCGCGCGTGCGCGCCTGCCGCGTCTGGCCGATGCCTGGTATCTGGCACGCGCCTGGCTGAAGCCCAGTAGCCGTGCTTTGATGCAGTGTTCACGCGACATGCGCAGTGCAGTGGCTTCGATCGATAGCCAGCGCCCCGCACAGACGGCATTCGCATATGTCCTGCAACACCCGGGTGTGGCCAGCGGCATCCTGGGCACCACCCGCATCGGCAACCTGGATGAAGTGCTGCAGACCCGCATACAGGCGCTGGACACCGCCCAACGGCAACGTCTGGTCGCCGCCTTCGGCGATGGCCGCGGCTCACCCAGTCACTGATCTTCACCTGCGGCAGCCGCAATTGCGGCAGTCTGGGCGCCATGAAAAAAGCCATCGGCATTCTCGTTGTTGTCTTGCTGGCCGTCACTGCGTGGTGGTTCGGCGGGCCTTACCTGACCATGCAGGGCCTGTCCAAGGCTATCGAGCAACGCGATACCGCCGCACTAGAACACTACGTCGACTTCCCGCGTGTGCGTAGCAGCCTGCGCGCCCAGCTCAACGATTATCTGGTGCGGCAAGCCGGTCCAGACATCGCCGCCAGTCCGTGGGGCACGTTGCTGTATGGCCTGGGGAACCAACTCGGTGGTGCGGCGGTGGATACGCTGGTGACGCCGATCGGCATCGGTGCACTGTTGCAGGGGCATGTCCTGTGGAAGCGCGGCCGCAATGAACTGCAGGGCGGCGATCCCTTCGGCCCCACCGAACCCGCGCGACCGTTGAAAAACGCCAAACACCGCTTCGAGGCGCTGGACCGCTTCGTGATCGACGTCGAACGCGCCCCCGGCGAACCGCCAATGAAGGTCGTACTGGAACCACAGGGGTTGCGCTGGAAGCTAGTGGACCTGCAGTTGGGGATATCACCGGTGCCAGATGCCGGTTGAATGACGCTATCGTTCTCGCATTACCCTTCGTTGGCCACGCCGTGCGGCACATGACCTGCGGCCACATGCTGATGTTGGCGCGCACTGTCGATGTTGTGCTGCGAATCGTCGAAGAAGATATCCGCGCCAAAGGCCTCCAGAAACGGCCCTTTATGGCGCCCGCCAAGGAACAGCGCCTCGTCCAGACGCACGCCCCACTCGCGCAAGGTGCGGATCACTCGCTCGTGCGCCGGTGCCGAGCGCGCGGTGACTAGCGCCGTGCGGATCGGCGATGCCTCGCCGGGCGGAACCGCAGCCTGCAAGGCATGCAGTGCCGACAGGAAATTGCGGAAAGGCCCGACCGACAACGGCTCGCGTGCGCGTTCGCGCTCGTGACGCCCGAAGGCTTCCACGCCCTGCTCGCGCGAGATGCGCTCGCTCTCGTCGCCGAAGATCACCGCGTCGCCATCGAAGGCGATCCGCAGCTGCGTGGACAGCCGGCTTTCGTCGTTATCTGCAATTGCTGCGGCAGCCTCGGCGCGTTCGCCGGGTGCGCGCGGCATGATGGTCGCCGCCGCGATGCCATGGCTCAGCGCGCGCCGTACCGATTCAGGATTGGCCGACAGGAACAGATCAGTGCCGAATGGCTTGACGTACGGCCAGGTCGGCTGGCCCGAGGTGAACGTGGCACGTACGATGCCCAGGCTGTAATGCTGGATCGAGTTGAAGATGCGCAAACCGGTATCGGCAGAATTGCGCGACAGCAGGATCACTTCCACGCGCGGCGCGTCTTCGGGCACATCGTGATTGAGCGCCAGCAGCTTGCGCACGACCGGAAACGCAACGCCCGGCTGCAAGACATCGTCCTCGTGCTCGCGCTGGAACGCCGAATACGCCTCCACCCCATCTGCCTCGAACAGCGCATGGCCTTCTTCAAGATCGAACAGGGCGCGCGAGGTCACCGCGACGGTCAATAATCTTGGGGAGTTGTCGGGCATTGGAGAGGCCGGGATGAGAGATTGGGAATTCGGGAGTGGTTTGGAGCAGTCATCGGGAACGTGAGATCAGGCGTTGAGTCACGTGCGCCGCATCGTAACCTGCCGGCGCAACCACGGGCGGACGGCATCGCGTGTGTCTGCCGTTGCCAATGCCCAATCCCGCCCCCTCACACCGCAAACTGCTCGCTGAAGATGCGCTCTTCCAGGTTGTGTTCGGGATCGAACAACAATGTGACCTGGCGCTGCGTGGATTCGCGGATGGTCACTTCGACCACGTCGCGGATTTCGTGCGAATCGGCAGTGACGCTGACCGGGCGCTTGTACGGGTCCAGCACACGGAAACGCACTGCGGTATCGGCTTTGAGGATGGCACCGCGCCAGCGTCGCGGGCGATACGGTGCGATCGGTGTCAGCGCCAGCGTGTGCGAGCCCAGCGGCAGGATCGGCCCGTGCGCCGAATAGTTGTATGCCGTGCTGCCGGCCGGCGTGGCCACCATCACGCCATCGCCGATCAGCTCGGCAATGCGGGTCTGGCCGTTGAGATCAATGCTGAGATGCGCCGCCTGCCGGGTCTGCCGCAGCAGCGACACCTCGTTGTACGCCAACGAACCGGCACTGGCCCCGGATTCGGTCTGCACCTGCATTTCCAGCGGCCGCAGATACGCCGGCTCGGCACGTTGCAGCCGCTCGAGCAGGTCGTCCTCGTCGTCGCGGTACTGGTTCATCAGGAAGCCGACCGAACCCAGCTTCATACCGAACACCGGCTTGTTGGAGGCGCCATGTCGGTGCAGCGTCTGCAGCATGAAGCCGTCGCCGCCCAATGCACAGACGATGTCCGCGCAGTCCAGCGCATGGTCGCCAAAGCGCTGCACAAGGCGTGCGCGCGCGGCCACCGCCGGCTCGGCGGGACTGGCAAGAAAGGCGATGCGAGGTGGTGCGGTCATCGTTGACTCCAAAGCATGCGAATCAGCATACCGCAGCCCTGTGCCGGGCTTGTTGCGGTCATGCCCTGTACGCGCATGGGCGGCCGCGATTGCGTCTGCGTGTCCAAGCGCGACGAACCAACGCCTGGGCAGCCGCCAGGCAAGCGCGGCCGTTGCACGGCGCGGCATGTGCCCCCGTACACCGCAGCTCTGAGTGCACCTAAGAACCTGTTCACAATCTTATTCAAACCGTGCAAACTCCACGAATGCGCGAGAAGAACTATCCAAGTGACGTGAGCCGTGAGCGGTTCGAGCAAATCCGCCCGATTCTGGAGCAAGCCCGCAAGCGCACCAAGCCTGTGACAGTGGATATGTATGAGGTGTGGTGCGCAGTGCTGTATCTGCTACGGACAGGTTGCCCGTGGCGTGCGTTGCCCAGTGA